>NZ_JADJDD010000009.1:0-171775 GCF_016702885.1 Candidatus Villigracilis vicinus | reverse complement strand
GACCTTTGTGTTTAGATTTTTTTCAATCGACCATCTTCGAAATAAGACCGAGGATTTCTCCTGCTTCAGCGTGACGCTTGGTCTGCAATTTGGAGTAAAGCAAACTCCCATTCACGTTGACCTCAAACCTGCCTCCGTCTGAAGGAACCAAGGTGATACCTTCGATGACGTGCTCGTAATTCTTCAACAATTCCTCTGCCAGGCTCACGGCCCGGTGAGTGTAATGTCAAACCGCGCAGTAGACGACCTCGATCTTCAACATGGTTTCTCCGAAAGACCCAGACAACATCCCAGCCAAGAACGAATACTCGTAACTTTTCGCTCAGGTGGGCATCTATATTATGTTGATCAGGTCTGAAAATTTGTTAGAAAATTATAACATGCCGCTTTACAAGGCTTGCCATGCCCCCTTATGCAAGCTATAATGCCGCAGTCGTTATAAAGTAATAGTAGGAAGCAAGGAGAGAACAAATGCCCGTTTATACCTATCGCTGTGAAAATTGTGGAATTCAATTCGAAAAACAACAATCTTTCACCGATGATCCATTGAAAACCTGCCCTGAATGCCGCAAAAAGGCTTTGAAGAAAGTTATCACCCCCACCAAGGTCATCTTCAAGGGATCCGGTTTCTATGCCACCGATCACAAATCGCCCTCTGGCGACACCTCCTCCACAAAGAAGAGCACAGAAAGCAGTTCCTCCGGAGAGTAGTATGTCTGCCTCGTTCGGCATATTGCAGAGGACGCGCTTATGAGCGCGTCCTCTGTTTTTTTATTTGAATTCGTAAATACGCATCTTTCCGCGCTGACCTATGAATCTCAAGCCCAGGGCTTCGATATCCACCTCTTCATTGTAAATGGGAGGGAATATCTCGCCGCGATAGATACTGTTCTGTGAAAGGACAATAAAACGCACCCCCTGCGCCCGGCTGGCTTGAGAAAATGCCTCCCACGATTCGTTGGGAAGTGCGGGGAATTCCGCGTCAAAGCCCCAGACCCAACCCGCCGACCAGTTGCCGATCTGACGCGCACGATACGGCATGGTGTTCGGCGTGTAAAAATCATAGCGGTCTGCAAAGACCTCTGAAGGAGAGGTCATGCCGTTGCTGAGCAGTGTTTGTTCGATAACAGTGAGAACTTTTCGTTCTGCGATCGCTGCGCGGATCAAGCCGACGTCATAAACTGCCCAGCCATAAAAGGTTTGAAATCCCAATCCAATGAAGATGGCAGCCACTGCCCACTCTCCCCAACGGATTGAAGCGATATGTTTTTTTACAGTATCAGTCAACACCGCTAACAAGACCGCCATGGAAGGCAAATAAACGCCCATCAAAATAACGGGCGAACGCGCGCTGTCGCTGAGTGAGATCGGGATGGCGTATAAAACAATAAAGACGACCGAAAACAATGAAAAGCGGGCGTACCGTCCTTTTGGAGAAATTATGAAAGCCGGCAACGCTGCCCAGATATGTGAAATAAAATAAAAAAAGAATGGCTTGTACAGGTCAAGCGCACGGACGGGGTCTTCAGCGATGGTCTTAAATACAGAAAAACTTGCAATATCCGCAGGGGTGGGTGGATAGGTCCAGTCGACGCCGTAAAAAAATTTATATAAATTGAACGCCTGCCCTGTCTCCAAAGGTCCATGACCGGAGAAAAGGTTCACAGCGATTTGCAGACCTGCCACCCCAGCCATTGCTCCCGCCAGCACAAGCAACGGGCGGATGGGGCGTATTCCATTCAACAGAACGTATCCGGCAAGAATAGCTACAATGGAAACAGATGCATGCGTACGCCACAAGAATGACAACCCCAACGAGACACCAGCAAGGATGAGTTGGTTGTCAGTCAAGCCCTCCGCCGAGGATGGCGGTGGGAGCTTTTCATCAAACCAGTTATGGCATAAAAGAAAAACGGCGAAAGCAGTAAAAGCCGCCGCGCCGATATCAGGGCTAAGGGTATTGGCATTCTGAAAAACAAATGGGGCGGCAACAGAAGAATAGAACGCGACGAAAGTGGCTGGCACAGATCCAGTACAGGCAACAAGTGTCGAAACAGAAGCAATGAAAAGTCCGGCGAGAAGCGCATTCAATACATAAGAGAGGAAAAGCACATAGGTGAACGGCATCTGTCCAATGAGGAAGGCGTATCCAAATGGATAGAATCCGTTATACAAAGACTCAGGCTGAGCTAAAGACATCCTGCGCCCATAATAGAGAATGTTCCAATAGTCGTTGCTGAGCGCATGGAATTGCATGAGCCAGCCAATGACAAAGGTCAACCCGGCGCCGAATGCAAAGAACAGAAAGAACAAAGCGGTGCGCGAACCGAGAGTTTTTTTCATCAGGCAGGTTTTAGGGTCGCCGGTCTTCTAATCATCCAAACGGCTACAACAAGAAGCGGGATCAACGCCACAACAGCACTGACATACGCCATCATGTTATATCCAAGCGAGGCGAAGATGAATCCGCTTTCCAAACTTCCAAGTGCGGATGCGAGACCGACGAGCAGGTCATTGAAGCCTTGCGTGCGCGCACGTTCGGCAGGTGAGAGCTGGTCTGCAAGCAAAGTTGAGCCGCCGACGAAACAGAAGTTCCAGCCCAAGCCGAGCAGGAACAACGCCACGCCCAACGGAAGAACATCGGGGGAGATCGTTGCCGCAATGCAAGAAATGACCAGCGTTGCCGAGCCGATCAAAATGACAACACCACGCCCCCATTTATCAGCGAGCCTGCCGGAGATGATCGAAAAAGCGTACATGCCAAAGGTGTGCGAGGCGATCACTGCGGAAATATCTGTCAGTTGATGGTTATGCCCGCGCATGTGCAGGGATGTAATGACCATCACCAGCACCATCACCATCTGCCCAAGCACCATACTGACCAGCGCCACCAATGCAGCAGGCTGGCTGAAGATCTCACGCAAGCTGCGCACATGTGTATGTTTGACCAGCGTTTCAGGGAATTTTTCTGCCACCTGTTTGCCGATCTCACGCGGGTCGGGGCGCAAACCGGTAAAGACCACCACTGCACCGATCACAAAGAGGATTGCCGCTACAAGGTACGCGCCAGCCAATTCATCAATGCCCCACGAACCAACAAGTGAACCAGCAGGTCCCGCCACGAACGGACCGATTACCGAGCCGACAGTCCCACCGATCACTACATTAGAAATGGCGCGTCCGCGATGTTCAGGTTTGTTGACTTCAGCAGCCGCGAAACGACCGAGTTGCACCGCCGAATTGGCGATGCCCATCAGGATCATACCGCCCATAAATACAGCAAAGGAATGGATGGCAATCGCATAAAAGGTGACGCTTGAGCCAAATACGCCTGCGGTGAGCCCAATGGTCAAGCCGTTGCGCCTGCCAATGGCGTCGTAGACGTATCCCCACATGAAGGCGGAGAATGCCCCTGCCAGCAGATAAACAGCCGTCGGCACACCCGCCCAACTTGGGTTTTGACTAAGTTCTTTCCCTACAATGGAATTCAAGGTTGCCGCTGCAATAAACCCTGCAGAAGCGAGAGATTGCTGGGCAAACAAAACAGCCGTGATCTTGCGAGCAATGGATTCTAAATCGTTCACAAATTTATCCTTAGGTTGAAGTCGGTTCGGAATTATACACTTTTGCCAATGGATGATTATGGCTCAAGTCGCCACCAAACAGGGTCTACAAAAAATCTAACGCAAAGGCGCAGAGCCGCAAAGAAAATATTTAAATCTTAGCGTCCTAGCGACATTGCGTTAAGCCTTTAAAATTAAAAACGAAAAACCCCAGGCTTATCGCCTAGGGTTTCGACTACTGAGTTATCAACTACCAAACTACCTACCCATCGCATCCATCACAGCGACAGAAGCGATTTGCACAATGGCATTGACATCGTCACCCGTCTGCAAGACGTGAACCGGAGCGCCAACACCGAGTAGGATCGGTCCGATCGCTTTGGCATTGCCGAGGCGTGCCAGCAGCTTGTAAGCGATGTTCGCCGATTCAAGCGAGGGGAAGACCAGCACATTGGCATCTTTCACCGCGCTGAACGGATAACGTTCTTCAGCGATCTCAGGCACTACAGCGGTATCGGCTTGCATTTCACCGTCCACGCGCAGGTCGGGGCGGCGGGTCTTAACGATACTGACTGCCTTGCTGACCTTATCCGAAAGCGGATGCGGGGTGGAACCAAAGTTCGAGAACGAAAGGAAGGCGACATGCGGGTCAAGCTCGATCTTCTTGGCATAGTCCGCCGCGAGGATGGCGATCTCTGCCAGATCTTCAGCCGTCGGGTCAATATTCACAGTGGCATCAGTAAAGAGGAAAACCTTGTCTTCCACGATCATGATGTACACACCTGCCGCACGCGCAACACCCTTCGCGGTATGATGCACTTGCAACGCCGGGCGAATGACCTCAGGATAATCATAGGTCAAGCCGGAGATAAAGGCATCCGCATCGCCCATCTTCACCATCATCGAACCGAGCACGTTCACATCACGCACCTTCTTTAGGGAATCACCCACCGTCATCCCTTTCCGTTGACGCAATTCATAGAATGACTTGGCATAGGCTTCCAATTTTTCGAAAGTATCTGGGTCTACGATCTCCGGCTTGTAATCGAAACTGAGCGACTTAAGCTCGTTCTCAATAACCGACTTGCGTCCGATCAGAACCGGCGTAGCAATACCTTCTTCCTGGATCTGATATGCCGCACGGATGATCTTCTGTTCCTCCCCTTCAGCAAAGACCACACGCTTCTTGCCGCCCGACGATTGGGCTTTGTTCTGGAAGAAATAGCGGATGCGCTCGCCCTTGCCCTGACGGAACGCCAACTGTTCCTTGTATTCTTCGATGTCAATGGTCTTACGCGCCATGCCGGTCTTCATTGCCATCTCTGCCACGGCGGGAGCTTCCCACAGCAACACACGCGGATCGAGCGGAGTGGGGATAATATACTCACGTCCGAACTTGATCGGCTCGCCTCCATACGCGCGGATGACTGAATCAGGTACATCTTCCTTTGCCAACGCGGACAGTGCCTTCGATGCCGCGAATTTCATGTCTTCATTAATTTGCTTTGCACGCACATCCAACGCACCGCGGAAGATGAAGGGGAAGCCCAACACGTTATTGACCTGGTTTGCGTAATCGGAGCGTCCGGTCGCGATGATGACATCCTTGCGCGCTTCTTTCGCCAATTCAGGGCGGATCTCCGGGTCGGGGTTCGCCATCGCAAAGATGATCGGATCGGGTGCCATGCTCTTGACCATCTCCGGCGTCATCACGTTCGCCACAGACAAGCCATAGAAAACGTCCGCGCCGCGCAAGGCATCAGAGAGAGTCCGCGCATCGGTATCAACAAGGAAGCGTTCCTTGTACTTATTCATGCCTTCCTTGCGACCCTTATACACTACGCCCTTGCTATCGCACAGCATGATGTTTTCACGCTTCACGCCCCAACGGATCGCCAACTCCGCACAGGAGATCGCCGAAGCGCCCGCGCCAGAGATCACGATGCGGATCTCTTCATGTTTCTTGCCGACGATTTCCAACGCATTCGCCAACCCTGCCGAGGAAATGATCGCCGTACCATGCTGGTCGTCATGAAAGACGGGGATATCCAGCATCTTCTTCAGTTCTTCTTCAATGTAAAAACATTCGGGGGCTTTAATATCTTCGAGGTTGATCCCGCCAAAGGTCGGGGAAATCGCCGCAACGACCTTGATGATCTCATCCGGGTCGTGTGAATTCAGTTCAATGTCGAACACGTCAATATCGGCAAACTTCTTAAAGAGAACGCCCTTGCCTTCCATGACGGGCTTGCTAGCCAGCGCGCCGCGGTCACCAAGACCGAGAATGGCTGTGCCGTTCGAGATCACGGCAACAAGGTTTCCCTTGGATGTATATTCATAAGCGTCACTAGGATTTTTTTCGATCTCAAGCACTGGTTCGGCGACACCAGGAGAATATGCCAAACTCAGGTCGCGCTGGGTGTCCATGGGTTTGGTGGGCACAATTGCGATCTTGCCGGGCTTGCCTTTCAAACGATGATATTCAAGAGCATCTTCACGTGTGAACTTAGCCATGTTGCCTCCAGAAATTTGATATATTAAATTATTCCACAGCCGGTCAAAAACTCATAGTTCCGTTTGTCACGATTTTTGGCGTAACAGCAACCACTACTGTTCTTTACCCCCAGCTTCCTAATAGTTCCGCGCAAATCCTATCAGATCAGGAAAACTTCAGGCAGGCCTCTGCCACCCGCCGCACCTCGTCCTCGGTCAATTCAGGGTACATGGGCAGGGATAGGACTTCATCCGCCGCTTTCTCAGAGTTGGGCAGGCTTCCACGACCCAAACCTAAGTTTACATATCCAGGCTGTAGGTGAACTGGGTGCGGGTAATGGATCAATGTATGGATCCCTTGCGCCCGAAGGGTTTCTCGAAACGCATCCCGCTTGGGATGGCGAATCACAAATTGATGGAAAACAGGCTCAACGTCCGCAGGGTGAGGCGGAAGGGTTACATCCGAGCCTGAAAGCAGATCCATGTATAGGCTGGCGAGTTGTCTGCGGCGCTGATTCCATTCCTCCAAATGCCGCAGTTTGACACGCAAGAAACCTGCCTGCAATTCATCGAGGCGGCTGTTCATTCCTTTTATCTGGCTGACGTAACGTTGCTTCCATCCATATTGCCGCAAAAGCTGCACTTTCTCTGCCAATGCCGGGTCATTCGTTACAACGGCTCCCCCATCACCAAAGGCGCCCAGATTCTTGGTGGGGTAAAAACTAAACGCGGCGATCTCACTCCACGAGCCCACTCGCTTTCCATTAATAGAGGCACCATGCGCCTGCGATGCATCTTCGACAACTGCTATTTTTTTCTTCGCTGCTATTTCCAAAATAGGATTCATATCAGCAGGACAGCCATATAAATGAACCGGGATAATGGCACGCGTGCGTTCTGTAATGGCATGGGCAACTTGCTCAGGGTCAAGTGTGTAACGCGCTAGATCAATATCCACAAGCACCGGGCGAGCGCCGGTCAACTCAATGGCGGCAATGGTGGCAACCGCCGTGTGTGATGGTGCAATGACTTCATCTCCTGCGCCAACACCACAAGCCAGCAGAGACAAGATCAACGCGTCTGTACCAGAAGCGACACCAATGGCATAAGATGCCCCACAGTAATCTGCAAATTCTTTTTCAAAGGTTTTTACTTCTTCACCCAAAATATAAGAACCACCAGCCATGACGCGCGCGAACACTTCATCTAACTCATGGCGTAGTGTTTGGTATTGACGGGTGATGTCAAATGCAGGGATGATTTCCATTTTTAGAGGTAATGCCTTTTATGCTGGTAATAATATTCAAGCATATCTTTGATTCCATCACGAAGTGGAACATGCGGCTCCCAACCCACTTCACTTTTTATTAAGCCATAATTTCCATAATAGTCGCCGATGTCGATGCGTTTGCGCCCTTCGGGAAAAGGTACGATTTCGTATTCTCCACTGCCATGCACAGCGATCATAAGACGTGCAAGCTCCAACAGAGTGATCGGTTCCCCACCGAGGTTGTATATTTTCCCGTAAGCAGCCGGGTTAGCGGCACAACGTAGAAGCGCATCCATTACATCATCCACATGATTAAAATCTCGGATCTGGCTCCCATCACCAAATATCTGTATCGGCTTTCCTTCCAATAATTGACGGAACCACCAGCCGATAAATGTCAGGCGATCATCACAGATGCGCATCCGCGGTCCATATGTATTAGTCATTCGCAAGACACAGGTTGCCATACCATGCACGCGATTGTAGACGATGTGATACATCTCACCGGCGCGTTTGCTCACGCCATTGTTATCAAGCGGGGTTAGCAAATGTTTTTCATCCACAGGCAGATACATGGGGCGTCCGTACACTTGTCGCGTTCCCGCAAATACGATGCGGACTGCTGGATTCGTCACGCGGCAAACTTCCAATAACTTCAACTGTCCTACTGCATTGACACTTAAATCTTTGAAAGGATCTTGCATACTGCCAATATGACTCATCTCCCCCGCAAGGTTGAACAGAAAATCCTGACCTTGAACTGCCTCTTTTACTTTTGCCTCATCCTGAATATCCGCTTCAATTACCTTAACCTGTTGCCTGATCCCGTCCAGATTAAATGGATTCGCCCCTGTAGCCGGGTCGGCATTATCAAGAATGTTCACCTCAGCGCCAAGGTCAAGCAGCTTGCGCGCAAGATTGCTTCCAATAAACCCAAGTCCGCCTGTGATCAATGCATTTTTATTTTTATAACTGGTTTTAATATCCATTATGTCTTTTTGTGAAGATGTTCCTTCTTAACGACCAGCATCCAATATAAATCGGCTAATTGTTTCAAGGTACGAACAATACGCCAGGGGACAAAAAATTGCGAAACGCCATATTTCCGCGAATAATGATTAACGGGCACTTCTGCAAATACATACCCGGCATCCTCGATCTTTTTGACCAATTCCAGACAAATCGCGCCGCTTATGCTCTTCAACTCGACACCTTGCAAGATATGCCTGGGGATCAGGCGAAAGTCGCAATCTACATCGCGAATGCGAATGCCGAAGGTAAGCTTCACAAAATAATGATATACCCGTCCGATCAGGATGCGGGCAATTGAATCATTGCGAGACAATTTATATCCATTGACGAGTTCAGCACCATCATACACAGCCTGTGCCAGATCAACCAACTCAAGCGGGTTGTATTGCGAATCACCGTCGGTATAAAATACCCAATCTTTTGTGGCTGCTGAAAAGCCGCTTTGTAATGCACCACCATAGCCGCGGTTCTTTTCATGTGTGATGACTCTCAATTCAGGGTAGCGCGCCTGCATTTCTGCCAGCATGTCAGCAGTGTAATCTGAGCTGCCATCATTGACGACGATGATCTCGAAATCATCTGTCACCTGACGGCAGGCAATCGAAGCTGCCGCGATCATACTTGCGATACTGCCCCCGTCATTGTATGCCGGAAAGACGGCGCTCAAGCTGTTTATCTTTTTACGATCAGGTTCTGTATTCATGATTTTTTCTCGCAACTGCAAACACACTTAACCCATAAGGCAGCCCAAAACGGGAAACAAAAGGCGCCTCCCATGAAAGAATGCGCCTGAAAATTTCGTTCGTCCCGTCCAAGGTTAAGTCTGAGCGTTCACTACGCAACGGCGAGAAATGTTCGCCGAGCCTTTTTGCTACAGCCAGCGGGAATAACAAGGTATTCGCATAGGAAAGATGCACAATGTGAAATCCGCTTCCTTCCAGCAAAGATTTCAAAAGCCCTTTGGTATAACGTCTGCGCGTGTGGACACGCTCATCGTGTTGACCGCGCAGCCAGTCATAAGCGGGCAAGCGCATTAGAACATGTCCGCCGGGGAGGAGCACGCGGAAAAATTCTCGCAATGCGCAGGCTTCATCGGGCACGCCGCGTTCGTACAAAACGTCGAAGCTGGTGACAAGGTCAAAGGAAGCAGGAGCAAGCGGCAGGTCCAGCACAGAAGCGCGGGCGAGGCGGGAGGCGTTTCGTTTGCGGCTTAACGTCACCGCTTCAGCATATAAATCCACGCCGGTGACATCGCCATAGTCTGCCAGGTAGGTCGTCATGGCGGCACCGGTGCCACAACCTGCATCTAAAATTTTCAATCTGCGTTTGGGTTGTATCTGGCGGAGGATCAATGCTTCTGTAATGGCAGCCATGCCAAGGTACCACCAATGGCGTTCCTCAGCTTGATACATGATCTCGTATTCACGCGAGTCCAATCTGCCTCGTTAAGGAACGACGTACATCAAGAGCATCTCTACATCGCAATCATATTGATAGTGCAAGTCGCCGCCAGGATGGGCACGCGCCCAAACTTCAAGCTCTTCGATACGGCTGGGAGGTGCAATGAGCACCTCATTGGAAATCGGGTTAAACGTATCCAAAAGTTCGGGCACATTGATCACACTACGGCTTCGACTCAAGAAAGATGTCGAAGGGTGTGTACCGTGAATAAAAACTGCATCGCTCAATAGATAGATCTGCTGCTGGTTGTCAATCTCATATATTTGCGACCCCAAATACGAAGCAAACCGACCGGCAGTATTTTCGGCAAACCGGCAGCGCCCCACAAAATCGGCATAATATGTCCATAAATTGAACACAACCAAACTTGAGAGGACGATGGAAGTTGAAACAACATACGCCTGCCGCTTCTGCTCCCAACCCAAGCCGAACATCTTCAATATTTCATCCAAACCGATCGCAGCCATGATCATAGCCGAAGGCATTGCCATCAACATGCGATAAGAATCGGCAGAGGGCGGCAAAGCAAACACTCCAATGGCAACGGTTGCACCCCAAAAGTACCCATATAAAAGCAGGTATGCCGGGTTTCTCAAGCGCCATAGGGCAATCCCCAACCCCGCCAGGAACATGGTGGTTGAAATCATACTTAACATTGGAGCAGGTGACCCATAGAAATCTATCGCAGGAAAGTAGATTAACGAAAGAAATGCATGCATCACACGCCCAACCAAGATCTCTACAGCACTTTGCCCCGTAGACTGCATGGTTAATTCCAGCCAGCCTGATTGAAATGTTCCATCATTTCCCAGACGAGCGAAGAACTCATTCGGCTGCAAATAAATAAACATTGCGCTTGGCAGCATCGTTACTACAAAACCGCCCCAAAAAGCGGACATCTGCGACAAGCGCTGTTTAAACCAATCACGATAGAAAATAAATCCTACCAAAGTAAAAACAACCAGCATACCCGCCACGACCTGAGCGGTCAAATAAACAGAAATGTGAACGGCAAGCAATGCCCCACCAAGAGCGGTTCGCCATGTCACACGTTTTTTCAGACCACTCCATAAAAAATACAACTCAAGCGGCGCCAGCCATGTCCCTTGAATATACGCTACTGAAGCGATGCGGCTATAATGAATATGGGAGTGAGAAAATGCCACCAAAAACGCTGCCAATAAACCAATACGAGCCCCCCCTATTGAACGTCCCAAGAGATAAATACATGGAACTGCCAAGACACCACCAATAGCAGGCAACAACCTTAAACCGAAGGGGGTAACTCCAAAGACCTTAAATGAGAAATTAATCAGCTGCAAGTAAATCGCGCCGAAGTTATCCCACGTTGCAAACGGATTGGTGAGAAGACCATTTATTGTATTTTGCGCCGCAAGCCCAACTGCACCTTCATCACCATCCAATACGCGTGGCAAACCGCCTAGTTTATAAAACCTAACAGCAAATGCCAAAAGAGTTATAAATAAAATCAAAAGGATTTCAGTTCTATTCTCTTTAAACCAGGCAAGGGCTGACGGCTTTATTACACTCGAATCCATTGAGGGTAAAAAAGCATACACATAACACGCCACCCCCAATAACCATACCGTAATCACTGGAATATAATTAACTCTTGTAAAGATCGCAAAAAAATACGTTGCCAGCATCGCCAATGCCGAAAAGAGGGTTCCAGCCAGCACCCAGAAGACTCGCTCAGTAAATATAAAAGAATCAGACCAGCGTTTCAAGAATGAAAATTCAGGCATAATTTGGCTGGTGACCAAAATTAGAACCCCAATACCCGCCAACCATGTATAAGGAGGAAGAAAAAACGCCTCATCTGCCGGTTGAGAAAAAACCAAGAACTGGCTGATCAGAACGATATATACACCAATGAACGCGAAAAAACGGCGTATATTTAAAATATCACTCCCCACTAAGTCATGTTGTTTCATAGTAAAGCCTCCTTCATCAGTTCAGTTTTGTATTAAAGATTATACCCAAAAAAATTATTCAATTTCATTAACTCACCTTATACGATGTCACGGGGAAGCGGAGCGAAAAATTTCTGAGATTATCATAGAAACCTTTCGCTATCGCTCAGGGTGACATGCCAGGTGCGTAAGGTAAGTCATTAAGCATAATCTTTGCTCGTTATGCACATGACTTTCTCAAAATAAAACGGCAGGTTCTGAAGTTCGAGAAAAGGTTCGCTTAAACAATATACCTCTTGCATCAATGCTCTCGCCGCAGCCCCCGTCGGCGAGGACGCCGCCTTGAGCAAGGTAAAAATAGACTTTTAGAAGAAGTCTTATGTTCTATTCTCTAAAATTCCACCTGTTTTGTGCATTTCTTATCGCGGTTTTAATGCTCTGAGCAAAGCCACGTTGTTATAAAGACCCAACGTTAACAAATCTTCAAATTCATGTATAATTAAGGAAATCTTTAAACACTTCCCGCCGCCTTTTGCGGTCTTGGCTTTGAAACTAACTGGAAAATTCGAGCACGATCCTCCCCCGGTTTTGGGAGTTATTTTGTGAAGTCTGCCCAGGATAAAACATTGAACACGAACCTGGCTTCACCCTAAAATCTACAAGTGCCGAACGTGACGGAACCCAGTCACGGAATTCGACCTATCTCCGGAAACGCCTCTTTTGCGACCCCGGAGCCTGGTACCCTAACCCAGACCTTTTCGCAGCCGAGACCGATTCTGTCGGGCATCTCGGCTGTGTGTGTTTAAAAGGTTTTGTAGCAAAAGCGAGTCACGCAAAAAGCGTGACCTACATGAACATGAAGAAAATAACCGCTCTCGAAGTGCAAAAGAAGAATCCCAATCGGGTGAATGTTCACCTTGACGGGGAATTCGCCTTCGGACTGGCGCGCATCACCGCCGTATGGCTCAAAGTCGGAGACACGCTCAGCGATGAGAAACTCGCCGCCCTGCAAGCCGAAGATGCGCGTGAAAAAGCACTGCAACAGGCGCTGCTCTTCCTTAGTTACCGCGCCCGTTCGGAGAAAGAGATACGGCAGAACCTGAAAAAGCACGAATATCCCGAAGACGCCATCGAATACACGATGACCCGCCTCCGCGATAACAGGCTCGCCAACGATAATGAATTTGCCCATGCGTGGGTCGAAAATCGCAGTACATTCCGCCCACGCAGCCGCCGCGCACTGACGATGGAACTTCGTCAAAAAGGGCTCGACGAGGAAACGGTAAAAGAAGCCGTTGCCAATATCGATGAAGAAGCCCTGGCGTATGAAACAGCCCGAAAACGGGCACCCAGATTCAAAAGTCTGGAATGGAGCGAGTTTCGCAAGAAACTTTCCGAACATCTTGCCAGGCGCGGCTTCCCCTACTCTGTAGTTACGTCCGTTGTCACCCGCATTTGGAACGAGACGCATACAGAGGAAACGAAATACGAAGATGAGGAATTGACATGAATCCGATCATCATAATTTTGATAAATATTGTGGCTCTGCTCGTAGGTGCTGCAGCGGGATATTTCTTTCACCGCTATCAGGTAGACCGCGCCGCCAAGGCACGTCAGGAACGGGCTGATGATATTCTAAAAGCCGCCCAGACCCAGGCAAACATGATCGTGAAAGGTGCGCAGGATAACGCCACCAAGATCATCCAGGCTGCCGAAAGCGAGATCAAGGAACGCCGTATCGAGTTGAACCGCGATACTGAGCGCCTTGAAAAACGCCGCTCTGAAGTGGACAGCCGCTACGATAAGATCGAACAGCGCGAACAGAACCTCAATCGCCGCCAGTCACAGATCGACAAACGCTATAACGAAGCCGAAAAACTGCACGAAGATCAAATGAAAAAGCTCGAAGAGATCGCGCAGATGACCCCCGAAGAAGCGCGCAAAGACCTCTTTGCCGCCGTTGAAAAAGAAGCTCGCGGCGACATGGCGCGCATCATCCGTCAGATCGAAGCGGAAGCGCGTGAAGAAGGCGAGAAGCGTGCCCGCAAACTCATAGCGGATGCCATTCAGCGCGTCGCTTCTGAACACGTGGCGGAAGTCACCCGCGCCGTGGTGACCCTGCCCAGCGAAGAAATGAAGGGTCGTATCGTTGGTCGCAACGGACGCAACATCAAAGCCTTCGAACAAGCCGCCGGTGTGGATGTGATCGTGGACGATACGCCCGATTCCGTCACCGTTTCCTGCTTCGACTCGGTCCGCCGTGAAATTGCGCGCCGCGCACTCTCCAAGCTCATCCTCGATGGACGCATTCACCCTGCACACATCGAAAAAGTTATTGAAGACGAAACCCGTGCCGTTGATAAGATTATCAATGAAGCAGGCGAACAAGCCGCGTACGATGCCAACGTGTCTGGCATACATCCTGAAGTCCTGCGTATGATGGGTCGCCTCAAGTTCCGTACCTCGTATGGTCAGAATCAACTCGCTCACGCAGTGGAAGTTTCCAAGCTGGCGGGCATCCTCGCCGCTGAGATCGGTGCGAATGTAGAGTTGTCTAAGATGGGCGGCTTCCTGCACGACATCGGCAAAGCCATGGATCACAATCAGGAAGGCACGCACGCCGGTCTCGGTGCGGAATTCTGTAAACGCTATGGGGTCAACCCCATTGTGGTGAATGCCATCGCTTCTCACCACCATGAAGTGGATCAGGAAACTGTGGAAGCCATTATCGCCGAAGCCGCCGATGCCATTTCTGGCGCCCGCCCCGGCGCCCGCCGCGAAGACCTCGAAGCCTACATCAAACGCATCCGTTCGCTCGAAGAAATGTCCATGTCCTTCGATGGCGTCCAGCAAGCCTTCGCCATTCAGGCAGGACGCGAAGTGCGCATCATCGTCAAGCCGGAAGCGATCGACGATCTCGGCTCCACCCGCCTTGCACGCGACATCGCCAAGAAGATCGAAGAGACCATGCAGTACCCCGGTCAGATCCGTGTGACGGTCATCCGCGAGACTCGGGCGACTGAATACGCCAAATAACCCTTACAGGCTGGTTACGAATGCCCAAACCCATCCCCCAGAGTGCTAAAATAAACGCACCTGCCGGGATGGGTTTTTATTATTCTTCGTCCTCATCCCAAAGGTAGAGGCGAAAAGGTCATGGCAAAAACCAAGGCACCGAATATTGCAAAAAAGGGGAAAACCGCAGCAAAGCAAGGGGCGGCTCTAAAATCGTCCGTTAAGACAGTGAAGCCCCGAACCGGTAAAAAGAATGCTCTCAGCATTGCAAAACGGGCTGCCGCCCTGGAGCAGCAGAATGAGTATCTCGCCTTACTTAATGAAGTGACCATGACGATTCTGCTCTCGGGGGATTTTGATACCATTCTACGTGAGCTGGCAAAGAATATGGCGCGGCTTACCAATGCCGATGACTGCTACATCACTCTTTGGGATGAGGAAAGAAACCTGACCATTCCACAGGAAACCACTGCGATCCTGAATACTCCTTACTCGGAAGACCAACTCCCCAGCTCTCACAGCATGACGGCATCTGTATTAAGATCTGGACACACCTTAACAGCCGATGATGTTTTCAACTCGCCGTACATAGATAGTGAGATCGCCCGGCATTATCCTGCCCGCTCTGTAATGGGCGCTCCGCTCATCGTGCGCAAACACAAATTAGGCGCGGCGATCATTGCCTTTAATACTCCTCATCACTTTACACAAGAAGAAGTCAAGCGCGCGGAATACGCTGCTGGGCACATCGCTGTGGCGGTCTGGAATGCCCAGCAAGATATTGAGATTAAGAAAAGGCTGAAGGAACAGCAAACACTCGCGCGTATTACAACGGCCTTGAGTCAAACTGAACGGATCGGACTTGCCAACCTGCTCAAATTGATCGTCGACTCTTCCCGAGACTTGATCGCAAACGCCCAACAAGCAGTTATCCACCTGGTGGATCAGGAAAAAAACTTCCTGATCCCCAAAGCCGTTTCAGGCATCGAGATCACCGAAGACAACAAGAGTAAGATGCGTATCGGCGAAGGGGTTGCCGGGCAGGTGATCACGGACGAGCAAAGCATCTATATTCCGGATATCCAAAACGATAAACGCTATATCAACCTGTCTGCCAATATCAATTATCGTTCCATGATCGTGGCGCCGGTTTCCAGCGGCAGCCAAAAGCTCGGGACCATCAGCATTCAAAGCCGAAAGACTCATGCCTTTTCCAGAAACGATATCAGCCTGTTAAATGAACTTAGTCAACAGGCTGCCATTGCCATTGAAAATGCCCGCCTTTATGCTGCCGTCCAGCAGGAGTTGGCAGAGCGTATTTATGCAGAAACAGCGCTACGCAGCAGCGAAGAACGCTACCGCAGTGTATCCGAAGACATCCCTGCCATGATCTGTCGCTTCCAAGCCGATGGAACCCTGACCTATGTCAATCAATTTTATAGTCAGTTCTTTGGCAAAAAACAATACGAATTCACGAACATCAATCTCTTCTCTCTAATCGAAGATGAAGAAGAGAGAGCCAAGGTCAAATCAAAATACCTTTCTTTAACACAGGAAAACCCATTTACCATCTACGAAGTGAATGAAACCAACAGCCGGGGTGAAAAGCGCTGGGTGCAATGGATCGACCGCATGATCTACCACAAAGACAATGAGAATGTGGAATACCAAGCCATCGGTATGGATATCACCGAGCGTAAATTGGCGGAGCTCGAACGTGAACGACTCTTAAAAGCCGAACACGTACAACGCCTGCGCGCTGAGACCAGCGCCGATGCCACGCTTGCGCTTGTCTCGCACACTGAAACCGATAAGGTTCTAAATGAGATCCTGCATCAGGTGCAAAAACTACTTCCCGGCTGCGCAGCAAATATCGCCTTGCTGGAAGGAGATATACTGCGAACTGCCGCATGGCTGGGATATGAAAACCGCGGCGAGGAAGGTTTCAAAAACCTGATCAAACGCACTTCCATGTTCCCGGTCGAACAACAAGTCATGCAGGACCCGCGCCCACTACTGGTCGCAGATACGCATCAAGATCCAAACTGGAAAATCCTGCCCGGGCTGGAATGGATCCGCTCAAACTTAAGCATCCCGCTCATGTGGAATAACGAAATGCTGGGCTTGTTGTATATCGACGAAGATACCCCCAACAAAGTGACAGAAGAAACCGCCAATCTTCTCAAACCGCTGGTCAACGCCACCACGGTTGCACTGGAAAGCTCCATTCTGATCGAGACCACACGCCAGGCGCTAAAAGAGACCAGCGCCCTTTATCGTATCAATCAAGGCTTGGTTGCCCTTGAAACCGACGAGCTTCTAAAAGATGCCGTGGAACTCCTAAAGAATAATTTTGATTATTATCATGTTCAAGTCTTCGTCATTGACCCGGTCACTGAAAATTTCATTCTCAAAGCCGCAAGTGGAGAGATCGGGAAGAGACTGGTGGAAGCCGGGCACGAACTACGCGCCGGGGCAGGTATCATTGGATATGCCGCTGAAACCGGCATGCCATTCTTTACCAACAATGTAGAAGAGGTCGTTTTCTTTATGTTCGATCCTTACCTGCCAGAAACCAAAGCAGAGATGGCCATCCCCGTTCGAAACGGAGAAAAATTGTATGGCATCCTCGACATTCAACAAACCACCGCAAAACCCTTCACGCCCAGAGACCAGCAACTGGTCATCACAGTCGCAGACCAACTTGCCGTGGCACTCCACAAAGCAGAGTTATACAAAGATCTGCAAACCGCTTTACAGCAGGAAAAAAATATTCGCAACCAATTGGTACAAAATGAACGGCTTGCCATCATGGGGCGACTGCTCGCTTCGGTATCACATGAATTGAACAACCCTCTGCAAGCCATTCAAAACGCCCTATTCCTCTTGAAGGAAGAAAAAGGGCTTTCGCAACAGGGCTTGAACGACCTCGATATCGTACTCGCCGAATCTGAGCGCATGGCAGCATTGATCGAGCGTCTGCGCACCACCTACCGCCCGCCTCAGGCAGAGGAACTGCAGCCTACGTACATCAATAACATTATTGAAGACGTTTACGCCCTGCTCGCCACCCACCTGCGCAAGAATGAAGTCGTTTTTGAATTCCACCCGCAAACTGATTTGCCGCCCATCATGGCACTACCGGACCAGATCCGTCAGGTGGCACTGAACCTGATGATCAATGCCGTGGAAGCCATGCCCAATGGCGGCAGTCTGACTGTAGATACCCATTACCTGCGCGCATCAAACGAGGTTAAGTTGTCCGTTTCGGACATGGGAGCAGGGATTTCTCCTGCAATCCTGCCTTCCATTTTCAACCCATTCGTCACAAATAAAAAGCGCGGAACGGGCATTGGTTTGACGATCTCACATGACATTGTCATCAAACACAGAGGTCGTATTACTGCCGAAAACAACCAAGGCAAACCCGGCGCCACATTCAACGTGTGGCTGCCCGTGGAACAACCTCTCTCGGCGGAGATCGAATGAACATCACTGGACACATCCTCATCATTGATGATGAAGCCTCGCTGCGTAAAACGCTGGCGCGCATTCTGCAACAAGCGGGGTTTGATGTCACTACTGCTGAAAGCGCCGAACAGGGTTTGGATTATATAAAAACCACTCCCTTTGACATGGTACTGACCGATCTACGTATGCCCGGCATGCATGGTATGGACGCACTCAAACTCATCCATAGCAATCACCCTGCCCTGCCAGTGATACTCTTTACCGCCCAACCAGATGTCAACTCGGCAATCGATGCCCTGCGGCACGGCGCCACAGACTACCTGCTCAAACCGATCAAGCCCGAAGCCATCATCGAACGCACCCGAAGCATTCTGCTTAACCATCAACGTGAAAAACGGAAACGCGAGATCCAATCACAGATCGAAATACTGCAAAGCGAGTTGAAAGAATTGAATGGCATGGAAAATTCCACAAAACCGCCAGCACAACCTGCGAACCCGGTTGCACTGGAAAAAGAACGATTCCTCAAACGTGGTCCGCTTGTGCTGGATCTTCAAGCCCGGCGAGTGCTGTTCAATGAAGAGACCCTGAACCTGCCGCCCACTTCCTTCGATTACCTGCTCGTATTGGCACGACACGCCCCCCATGTGGTCGATTACCAAACCATGGTAGCGGAGGCGCAAGGATACCAAACCGACACGCGTGAAGCTCAGGAGTTGACCAAGTGGCACATCCATCAACTGCGTCAGATCATCGAAAAAGACGTTCACAACCCTGCCTACCTTCTCAACGTACGTGGAACCGGCTACCGCCTCGTCGTTGATTAGTTGGAAGCACCCTACAGAGGGGCACCCCGCTCAATGGATGGAACCCGCTTCAGCCCTCGCCTGAAGCGGGTTTTTCATTCACCAACTTTCCCCAACTTTTGCCTCTTCATCCTATCTTTTCGCAGGGTGAATCCTGTGAAAATATAAGCGATGAATACCCCAGCCTCCCCCCAAGAATTGGTACGCATCCTCGTAGTGGATGATCACCCCAACACCGCGACAACCCTTGCGCGTGCGCTCGCACAGATCGGACCCACAGTGGATGTCGTCTCGGCAGTCAGCGGAATGGACGCCCTCGCTAAGGTAAAAGACATGGGCGTGGATATCCTTTTCACCGATATGATCATGCCCGAGATGACTGGCTTGGAACTGATCGAAAAACTACAGAACCACCCTGGCGGCAAACCTTCGTACTCGTATCTCATTACGGCGTACGATGTACCTGGTCTTAAAGTGACCGCCCAGCGCTTGAAAGTGAACGACGTCATCATCAAGCCGGTGCGCCCCGAGCGGATCTGTCAGATTGCGACCAACGCCATTGATGAGATGAAGCACGCCACTCACCCGACCGGCAGCAAAGCCTCAACAAAGCGAAAATTCAAACTTCTTGTAGCAGATGATGTAATGGATAACGTGACCCTATTAACGCGTTATCTTGAATATGAAGGTTACGATCAAGTCACTGCTCGCGATGGGCAGGAAGCGTTGGACAAGATCCGCGATGAATTACCAGACCTCATCCTGCTGGATGTGAACATGCCTAACAAAGATGGTTTCACCGTCCTCGAAGAGATCCGCAATGATCCTTCTGTCGCACATATCCCGGTCATAATTCTGACCGCTGCACGACTCGACCCTTCTGATGTGCAATCAGGTTTAAACCTGGGTGCCGATGATTATGTAACCAAGCCCTTTGACCGTCACGAATTAATGGCACGCATCCGCACCAAATTGCGTGTTAAAGAAGCGGAAGATATTACCCGCCGCCGCAACCGTGAGTTAAATCTTTTGCCTGAGATCGGTAAAGAATTAAGCGCCCGCCTCGACACAAAAGACCTTGCCAATGTCCTGCTTAAACGAACTGCAGAAACACTGGGCGCCATTCAGGCGAACATGTACATCCTCGGGGAGGATGAAGATGAAGTCCACGAAAAATATGAGGTGGCGTTGAATCCCTCCGGCGCGGCAGTAGACCTAACCCCGCCCGCAAAACTTATTCAACACATGCAGGGAACTCATCAGGGACTGGTGATCGAAGATGCCGTCAATGACCCGCTATGGCATGTGGACGCAAAAACCTATATCCGCTCTGCGTTGGTGGTGCCGATCTTTGGTCGCCACTCGCTGCTCGGTCTGATCCTGCTGACCCACGAGCAGGAGAGTTATTTTTCCGGCGACCATCTCCTATTGCTCCAGGCGATCGCAAGTCAGGCAGCTATTGCCATTGAAAATGCGCGCTTGTACTCGGCGGTGCTGCAGGAGCAGAAAAAGGTGGCTGCGATCTTGCGCCATGCCTCCGAAGCCATCCTCCTTTTTGACGAACATACCAACCTCACCTTGCTCAACCCGGCTGGTGAACAACTATTCAACGAAAGCCCTGCAAAAATTAATACTCCCTTGCCCCGCGACCACGGCTACGAAACCTTTACCCGGTTGATCGATGAAGCTCGCGCCGCGAACATGTCCATTTCAGGCGAGGTGGTGTGGCCCGACCAGCGCACGTTTACGGCGTTCATCGCCCCGATTGAAGACGGTGGAACGGTCGCTATTTTGCACGATGTCAGCCGCTTCAAAGATCTCGACCGCATCAAGAATGAATTCATCGCCACCGCTTCACACGATTTAAAGAATCCACTCACCACCATTGGCGGCTATACCCAGCTTTTAGGTCAGGCGGGGCCATTAAATGACCACCAAAAAGAATTTGTCGAGCGCATTCAACACGCCACCAAGAATATGGGCGAGCTGGTCCATAACATGATGTCACTTGCGCAATCTGACCTTGAGACCATCCAAAAACATGAGCCGGTTGATATCAAAGAACTGGTCAAGGAACTGGCGACTGAATTCCGCCCGCAGGCCGCGAAAAGCTGCAAACACTTGAAACAGAAAACGCAACTTCGATCCACATCAATGGCGATCCGTTTCAATTGCGCCAGGTATTTCGCAATTTGATCGGCAACGCAATCAAATACACACCTCAGGGTGGTCATATCAAGATCAAAACTATTATCGAACAACAACAAGTCATCATTCAGGTCATAGATAATGGATATGGCATTCCCGCTGCGGATCTACCCTTTATTTTCAATCGTTTTTATCGGGTCCGCAGCGGAAAAGCCAACGAGATCGAAGGGAATGGGCTTGGGCTGGCGATCGTTAAATCCATTGTAGAACAACATAACGGACACCTTAGTGTGGAAAGCGAGCCAGGAAAAGGCTCTTTATTCAGTGTTCGCTTACCCCTAACAAACAAGTAAAACAGAACCAAGGAGAATAGGATGAAAAAAATTCGCTTTCACATGATTTTTGCAATTGCCATGGTACTTATTACAGCCTGCTCGCCCAAAGTGATCTATGAAAGTGCGGCAGAGCCGCAAATTAAACCCGGCGACGCCATTGCAGCGCCGAGCGATGAAGTCATTTTGACCGTTACTGGAAACATCAGCGCCAAAAATAACGGGGACGCCCTTGAACTGGATATGGCAACGCTCGAAAAGTTTGGTCTTGTACGTTACGATGTCAACGATCCATGGATGGGGAAAAACATGACTTATACCGGTATCCTGATGTCAGATTTCCTTAAAGTCGTCGGCGCTTCTGATACCGCTGAAAATGTACTTTTCACAGCCCTGGATGAATACGAGGTTAATCTCACCATCAAGGAACTCGAACAGTGGCCCATTTTGCTTGCCACTCAAGCCAACGGCGCTTATATGACCGTCAGTGAAAATGGTCCCACACGCATCATCTTCCCATTCGATGACTATGCCGATATCGATCAGATTCTTTATAAAGATTTGTGGATCTGGAATATCAAGAGTATCGAGGTGCAATAAAAATGGAAAATAAATCCAGTCAGCGCAAACCTGTACGATTGCAATTCATAATAGGGGTGGTGGGAGCAATCTTTCTCATCTCCATTTTGTCAGTGGTTTTCCTATCCTTCCAAAGCAGTACAAGATCGCGTGAAGCTTTTCTTGTGGATTCGGAGGCACTTGCAACCCTATCAAATATTCAACGTCACTGGTTATTGCTTCACGTGGAAACACGCGCCTGGCTGGATGATCCAAGCAGTGGAACGGAACAGGTTGAAAATCAGAGGTCGCTTCTCGCTGCGCAACTCCGGGTGATCAAACCATATATCGTGGACAACCTGCCCGCATCCAGAAGAATTACCAACATAGAAGCCAGGTTAACCGAATACGATGCCCTGCTGGCAGAGGCGCAATCCTCAGACACCCCCCAAGCATACAAAGAACAACTCACAGACCTCCTTCAAAACGAAGAAACAGAACAGATCAAACGCGCCTACGATCAAGTTGAGCGCGATTTCTTCGTAACATTTAGCGAGAACCTCTCTGCCCAACAAAACATCCAACGTTTGCTGATCGTTCTAGCGATCCTTTTTACACTTTTCATTATTGGTGCTGGCATTTGGGCAGCACGCACCGCACGTATTACAGCGGAACTACAACAAAGTCAGGTTGCTACATTGGAGCAGCGCGTTGCAGATCGTACCAAAGCGCTAAGCGCCTCTTCAGAAGTCAGCCGCAGACTCTCCTCCATTTTGGATCGCGGGCAACTGGCAGTGGAAGTGGTGGAGCAACTCCAGTCCACCTTCCATTACTACCATGCTCACATTTATCTTTTTGATGAAACCAAAGAAAACCTGGTCATGACCGGTGGAACGGGTGAGGCAGGAAGAATTCTACTGGAACGCAATCACAAGATCCCGCGTGGACGAGGCTTGGTCGGGCGCGCTGCAGACTCAGGAAAAGTTGTGCTGGTTCCTGACACTCACGCTGACCCCAACTGGCTCCCCAACCCGTTACTGTCAGAAACGCAGGCAGAAGTTGCTGTTCCCATTATGGTTGGCGATCAAGTTCTAGGTGTTTTGGATGTGCAAAACAATGTTGCAAACAGCTTGGGAACAGAAGATGCGAACTTGCTACAGAACATCGCAGACCAGACCGCGATTGCTCTGCAAAACATTCAATCGACCGAGAATGTAAAAATTTCTCAGGAACAATATGCCCTGGCGTTGGAAGGCTCGAACGATGGCATTTGGGACTGGGACATTGCCAATAACAACATCTATTACTCGGCACGTTGGAAAGCCATGCTAGGGTACGAAGAACACGAACTGACCCGTGGCTTTGTAGAATGGGAGGAACGTATCCACCCAGATGACCGCGATTATGCGGTCAAAGCCCTTGAGGATTACCTGGAACGGCGCGCGCCAGAATATAAGGTCGAAATCCGCCTCCGCCATAAAGACGGCACCTGGCGCTGGGTGCGCGACACAGGCAAAGCTCTGCGAAATCCTGATGGCACTGCCTACCGTATGGCAGGTTCACATGCCGATATTACCGAAGCCAGGTTGCAACAGAACCTAACGGCTCAACGCGCCCGACAGCAGGAAGCGCTCAACTCGATCTCCCAAAAGATACAGTCAACGACCAGCATTGAAGCGGCGCTTCAAGTAGCAGCCCGCGAACTGGGACACGCTCTCGGCAGAAAACCCACACTTATCACGCTTGACCCTGTAAATGAACAAAAGAGCAAAGACTCGGGAGCATCTCATGCAAACTGAAAGAAACAACGCCCTCACCTTGCGCTATGTATTCGCTTTGAGTCTCATTGCGCTTTTATCGATCACGGCGTTCTTCACCCTGCGTTTTGCCATCACTGAGCAGGAATCGGGTGCAGCCATCATCAACGTAGCCGGGCGCCAACGCATGCTTTCACAACGCATCTCGCGCTTTGCGTTACTGTATGTGTTAAATGCAGGCGACCGTGAAAACCTGCGCACGACCCTCACTAACGATCTCGAACTCTTTGAAGACTCACATACCGCCCTGATCAATGGCGGCAGTGTCCGCGGATTAAGCAGTGATGAAGTATTGATCCTTTCGGGCAATCCATCTGAAACAGTAAGCGATATGTACTTCGCGTCTCCGATGAACCTTAACCAGCAGGTAAAAACCTTTATTGCCGAAACCAGACTGCTGCTCGCAGATCCAACAGAGGAATTAACGCTCGAAAATACCCACCTTGCTTACATTCTGGAAGCCGCCCGGTCCAATCTGCTTTCCGGCTTGAACACGGTCACCGGGCAGTATCAAAAAGAGAGCGAAAGCGCAATTGCCAATCTCCAATTCCTCGAAAGTATCGTTTTAGGAATCACCCTGCTATCGCTTCTTGCTGAAGCGTTCTTTATCTTCCGTCCCATGGTAAGTCAGATCACCAAACACACCCATGATATTCAAGAAGGTATTGACCTCTTAGCCAAGCAGAATGAAGTCCTTTCCACCAGCACACGTGCCCTGGCAACAGTGGCAGAGATCAGTACTTCTGTTTCCAGCATTTTAAATGTCGACGACCTTCTCCTAACAGTAGTTGACCTTACAA
The DNA here is from genome assembly GCF_016702885.1 of Candidatus Villigracilis vicinus. Taxonomy (NCBI): domain Bacteria; kingdom Bacillati; phylum Chloroflexota; class Anaerolineae; order Anaerolineales; family Candidatus Villigracilaceae; genus Candidatus Villigracilis; species Candidatus Villigracilis vicinus. Next base: position 147,075 of record NZ_JADJDD010000009.1, on the reverse strand, counting down.
AGGAACGCTTCAATCTTTACCACTCACATATTTACCTGCTGGATGAAAAAGGGGAAAATCTGGTGCTGGCAAAAGGCTCAGGTGAAGCTGGGCGCATCATGGCAGCTGAAAAACGCTCCATTCCGCTTAACCGCGAGCAGTCGCTCGTGGCTCGTGCTGCCCGCGAACGCAAAGGCGTTACCGTAAACGATGTGACCCTATCCCCCGACTTCCTCCCCAACCCCTTGCTGCCGGATACACGCGCAGAACTGGCGGTTCCAATGCTTGTTGGTCAGACCCTCATAGGCGTATTCGATATCCAATCAGATGTGGCAGGACGTTTTACTGAGACGGATGTAAATATTCAGACAACCCTTGCTGCGCAGCTTGCCAGTTCCGTACAGAACGCAAGATCTTTTGAACGATCCAGATCTCAGGTGGAATTTGAAACCTTGGTTAACACGATCAACCAAAAGATCCAGCGTACAGACTCAGTAGAGGAAACTCTTCAAACTGCTATCCGTGAGCTGGGAACAGCCATTGGGACATCCCGTGTCAAGGCAGTTCTGACTGCCAGCTCAAATAACAGCCCGACCACCTAAACCAACTTTATCCCGCATGCAGAATCACCCACCTTCTGCCAAGGAGAAATAAAAATGAATATTTCATTTCAGCCTTCCCCCTCCCCTGATAATGCCAACATTCAGCTTGCTCGTTGGGGCAGTACTGCTCTTGCAGTGTTGGTCTTGCTGGTTTATGGCTACTTCCTGCTCAATACCTTTCAGCAACCAAGCACACCCGTCCTCTATCTTGCAACAGCCATTCTAGCCATCAGTTTCATAATGACAGTGTTGGGGCTCATTTTTATACAGCGCAACAGACAGGAAACCGGTTTAAAACTAACATTGTATTCACTATATTTAATCGGTGTCTTTGTTTCTATTTTCTATTACGGACGTGTTTTGACTGCATCATTCTCGATCTTTACGGTTTCTATTTTTGCCATCGAATGGCTCCTTCCTGAAACCCTCCGTCGCCGATATATTGTACTAACCCTAATTACCGTCTCTTTAATGTGGGTGGTGGAATGGATCGATCCCACGTGGCGCGTCAATCTTGGAACGGCCACCGTGGGTCCGTTTGCAACGGGACTATTTGTGATATTCCTGGCAGTTACAACATATCGCCGCTTTCGCGGTTCACTTTTCTCCAGTCTGCGCAGTAAGCTTTTGGTAGCTTTTGTTGGAATGCTGGCAATTCTTGCCGCCCTCTTTATTTTCTTTAATTACTACGCAACGATCCGTAACATTGAATCCCAAGGAGCTAATGACCTGTTTAGGATCAAAAATGCCGTACAGGGACAATTCGGTGAATTGCAAAAACTGGCACTGGCACTAGCAACCGACATGGCAAATGACCCGGAAGTGCAGGCTACCTTCGCAGCCCGTGACCGTGAACAGCTAAAAAAAATAACTCTCCCAACATTCAAGATCCTTCAACGGGATTTCGATGTTAAGCAATATCATTTCATCATGCCGCCCGCAACATCCTTTTTACGTTTACATCAGGTTGACCAATTTGGCGATGACCTAACTTCCTTTCGAGCAACAGTGATCCAGGCAAACTCAGAAAAAGAACCCGTCAGCGGGCTGGAAATTGGACGCGGCGGGTTGGGCGTGCGCGGGGTTGTCCCGGTCTTTTATCAAGACAGGCATATTGGGGTGATTGATGTAGGTATTGATATCAGTTCCGATTTCCTATTTAACATCAAGGAACAATATGGCGTAGACGTACAGATTGTTCTTGATCAGAAAGTTGCTCAAACTGCTACATTTCAAGGTTCTGTTTCCGAACTACAAGGTCCTACCTCAGAATTAGTTTTCCAAGCGAGCACCAATGAACTTCCCTTCTTTGTCGATGAAGCCATATACACCCAAGTCATGAACGGCGAGTCAGTCGTTTCAAATAAAAATATTAGCGGGCAAGAATATGCCATTATCAGCTTTCCACTGATTGACTATTCTGGAAAGACCATTGGAGTGATCGAGATCATCTCTAATCGCACCACAGCGATTGCAGAAGCAAATAAGAACCTTTTAAATACAATATTAATTGCACTGTTCATTCTCTTGATCAGCGGTATCGCCATCGTGCAGATTATCAATACCACGATCAAACCGATCACCGAATTGACACTCTCCGCCAATACTATTGCTGAAGGCAATCTGAACATTGTGGCAAGTATCCAATCATCCGACGAGGTAGGGGTTTTGGCAAAGGCGTTCAACCTCATGACATCCCAATTACGTGAAATGGTCGTCGGGCTTGAACAACGCGTAGCAGACCGCACCCACAACCTTGAATTGGCGGCAGAGGTTGGACGTGCGGTGTCCCAGGTGCGCGCACTTGATGTCATGTTGACCGATGCAGCAGAACTGATCCGTGAACAATTCAACCTGTACTATGTGCAGGTATATCTCGTCAACCCAAGCCAGACTTATCTCATCCTTCAATCAGGAACCGGCGACGTGGGGCGGGAATTATTGAACCGTAATCACCGCCTGCCCCTTACAGCAAACTCCCTGAACGGACGTGCCGCAACCGAGAAAAAGCCTGTGATCATTGCGGATACACTTAAGAGTGCCACGTTCAAACCGAACTCGCTATTGCCTATGACCCGTTCAGAAATGTCCATCCCACTCATGATCGGTGATAAGGTGGTGGGCGTACTGGATATGCAAAGCGACAAAAAAGATACCTTGAATAAAGATGTACTGCCTGCTTTCGAGGCATTGGCTGGTCAATTAGCCATCGCCATTCAAAACGCAAACTTCCTCGCTGAAACACAGCAAGCCCGTGCCGAGGTCGAGGCGCAAGCCCAACGGATGGCACGCTCAAACTGGGCAAACTACCTGGATGCGATTCACAAATCAGAGCACACCGGCTTCGTTTACGAGAATGACAAAGTGGAGCCTCTTACAACTCTTGATGAGCTAAAGAACACAGACATAAGCGCATTCATGACACCCATCGAAGTTGCAGGTGAACCGATTGGCAGTCTGGTCGTGGAACAGGACGAGTCCCAATTAACTGAGCGCGATAGTCAGCTCATCGAGGCGGTAGCCCGTCAGGTGGCGCAACAAGTTGAAAACCTACGCCTATTGGATAGTGCTGAACGCTACCGCAGCGAGTCAGAACAAGCCGCCCGCCGTCTCACCTACGAAGGCTGGCAGGAATACATGCAGTCCCAAGCTAACGATGGCATCAGTTACATGTATGATCTGAAGAATGTCAAGTCATATCGTAGTAACGGTAATGAACAGCCTGAAACCGATGGCTATACTTTGCCTCTCAAAGCTCGAGATGAAATTATCGGCAAACTTGTTGTTCAAGGGCTTGACACTACGAACACCGAATCTGTCGAACTCGTCAACGCTGTGGCGGAACGCCTTGGCATACATCTTGAAGGGCTGCGTCTTTCCAATCAAACAGAACAAGCACTGCTTACAACCCAGAAACAGGCGGAGCGCGAGCAGGCACTACGTCAAATCACCAGCGCCGTCCGTGGTTCAACCGACCCTGTCACCATCCTGCGATCTGCCGCGCGCGAGTTGGGTACGTTTTTAGGTCGCAAAACAGTTATTCGTTTGACCACTGACTCGCACTCAGAAGAAACCACACTACATGATGGTAAGAACCCTCTGCTGTCTGCGAAGAGTCCTTCACAAGAAGCATGATCGGAGATACTCATGGAAAATAAAATAATGACACCTCAAAATATGGATATCTTTCAAACCTTCTTTGAACAGTCTGCCGATCCCATTTTGATTCTGGAAAATGGACTCTTTACAGATTGCAACCATGCGGCGGAGCAAGTACTACACGCCCACAAAGCCGATTTTCTCCCCATCTCCCCTGCGCTGATTTCACCTGAATTTCAGCCCGATGGCAGGCTATCCACTGAGAAAGCAGCTGAGATGATCAACATTGCAATCGAAAAAGGCAGTAACCGTTTTGAATGGGTACATCGTCGATTAAATGGTGAAGACTTTCAGGTGGAACTCACCCTAACATCGGTACACATTAGCGGACGCCAGTTGATTTATACAGTTTGGCGTGACATTACCAAGCGTAAAAAGGTGGAAGATGCGGTTAAAGCATCGCAGCAGAAACTTTCGCTGTTGATCGATAGCTCGCCTCTGGCGGTTATCGAATGGAATACAAATTTTGAAGTAGTCTCATGGAATCCCGCGGCAGAACGTATTTTTGGTTATTCATTTGAAGAAGCAAAAGGACGCCATGCCGCAGGGTTGATCGTACCCGCCGAGTACAAATCCGTGGTGGACGAAGTGTGGGCAAATCTGCTTAAGCAAACCGGCGGCACCCGCTCTACCAATGGCAATGTCAGAAAAGACGGACGCGCCATTACATGCGAATGGTACAACACGCCATTGGCTGACTCGGACGGCACAGTATTCGGCGTCTCTTCACTCGTCGAAGATGTCACAGAGCGCAAGCAGGCTGAGGATGAAATCAAAGAGTCGCAGCAGAAACTTTCGCTGTTGATCGATAGCTCGCCTCTGGCAGTTATTGAATGGAATACAAATTTTGAAGTGGTCTCATGGAATCCGGCTGCCGAACGTATCTTTGGTTATTCCTATGAAGAAGCAAAAGGACGCCATGCCGCAGGGTTGATCGTACCCGCCGAGTACAAATCCGTGGTGGACGAAGTGTGGGCAAATCTGCTTAAGCAAACCGGCGGCACCCGCTCTACCAATGGCAATGTCAGAAAAGACGGACGCGCCATTACATGCGAATGGTACAACACGCCATTGGCTGACTCGGACGGCACAGTATTCGGCGTCTCTTCACTCGTCGAAGATGTCACAGAACGCAAACAGGCGGAAGAACTTTTGCAGCAAAGCGAAGCAAACCTATCGTCCGCGCTGCGTGTTGCTCAAATGGGATACTGGGAATTTGATATTCCCACCCAAATGTTCACATTCAACGATCAGTACTACTCCCTGCTCGGTACAACAGCCGAGAAAGCGGAGGGCTACCAGATGAGTGCTCAAAAATTTGCCGCAGAATATGTCCCCCCGGAAGATGCGGGCATTGTGCAAAGCTCCATCATAAGAGCCATCGAAGCCACCGATCCCAACTTCCAGACTCAAATTGAAACCCGTAACTTACGCGCAGACGGAACGCCGATCTCAACGATCGTTTGGTTTCGTATCCGAAAAGATGAGCAAGGTCAAACCGTCAAACTATATGGCGTGAGTCAAGACATCACCGACCGTAAACGATTAGAACGCGAAATTCAGGAAGGTTTTGACCGCCGTGGTTATCAGGTGCAAATCAGTACTGAAATTTCGCAGGAAGTTGCCACTGCCTCTGAATTGAACGAACTATTTACTCAGGTCGTAAAACTGACTAAGGAACGTCTGGGGTATTACCATACACAACTATTACGTTATGACCCAACTCGCGACGCCGTGGTCTTAGTCAGTGGATATGGGGAAACAGGTCAAAAAATGCTTTCCGGCGGTCACCAAATGCCCATGGGAAGCGGTTTGATCGGTACTGCTGCTGCAAGCGGACAAACCGTCCTGCGCCCCACTTTGGCAGATGACCCTGACTGGCAGCCCAATCCCTTATTGCCAGACACACAGGGTGAGATCGCCGTGCCCATCAAGCTGGGTGAACAGGTACTGGGCGTGCTTGATATTCAAAGCGATCAAGCTGGCGCCCTCACCGAAGATGACCGTCTATTGCTGGAAGGTCTGTGCGGACAGATCGCTGTGGCTATTGAGCAAACCCGTCTACGCGAGGAAATGAACGAACGTCTTGAGGAAGTTAATCGCCTGTATCATAGCATGAGCCATGAAGGTTGGAAAACCTACCGCGAAAACGCAGAACTGCCTGAAGGTTTCGTATTCGACCAAACAGGTATCCGACCAGTGAGAGACGAAATTTTGCCCGAAGGGCAGTTCGCAAACATCCCAATGAAAGTGCTTGGCGGTGAAGTGGTCGGATCTCTGTCCATCGCCGACGACCCGAACCAACCCACATCACCCGAAGATTATGCTTTCCTCCAGCAGGTTTCTGATCAAATTGCGCTGGCGTTGGAAAGTGCGCGCTTGTCTGCGCAAACTCAGATCGCGCTCGCACAGACGGAAAAACTATCAGAAGTCAGCCTTCGTTTCGCACAAGCATCCAATTTACAGGAACTGCTGGTGGTGCTTAATGAAGCACTGGGAATTCCAGCGGTTAATCGATCTCTTTTAGGTGTCACCAATTTGAGCTCAACGAACGAAATGGAAAGCATTGATATCGTTGCCAATTGGTGGAATGGTATCGGGTCGGAGCCATCAGAGATCGGCAGACATTACACATTGGAAAATCTTAATGTGCTGCCAATGCTACGAAGTAATACCACCATATTTTTCAACGATACTTTTAACGACGAACGAATAAATGATCCCACAATGCAGATGTTCGTAAAGCAAAATATTCGTGCAGCCGCAGTGTTACCTCTTTTCCTTGGTACGCGTCAGGTTGGCGTTCTATTCCTGGAAGCGGATGAGCCTCACGAATTCACACCAGATGAAATCCGGTTGTTCACGGCGCTGTCGCCACAGATCGCCACTGTACTCGAGAACCGCATTCAATTTGAAATTGCTCAAAAGCAAGCGCAGCGCGAGAGTACACTAAACGTTATTAGTCAAAAGATCCAAAGCGCCACCACTGTGGAAGCCGTGCTACAGATCGCCGCACGCGAGCTCGGACACGCCCTCGGCGCGCCCATGACAATTGCCCAGCTAAGCATGAAGGACTCATCCTCGTAATGCGGGGCAAGTATCAGGAGAAGCGCTGATGTCGATCAACGATAAGTCTCGAAAGCGTGTAGAAGACCTGTTCTCAGGCATGTCACCGCTTATTTCAGAAGGCTCAAACGGGCAGGATCGCCACGCCCCTGCCCCAGCAGAAGTAGCTGCCCACTCACTACCCAGCTCTGTTGCCATGCTGCAGGAAATGGAAGCATTGCGTGCTCGCGTTATTGACTTAGAAGCCCGCCTCAAGCAAAAAGAAGAACAACCGGCAAACCCTGCTTCTGCTCCTATTATCTATGAAAAGGAACAAGTCGGATTCGCGTACATGGGAGACCAAGTCCTGCCGGTTCGCGGCGACCAGTTACCGGTCCCGAATGATGCGAAAGTCATCAAAACGCCGCTAATCTCCAGTGGGCGTCCCATCGGTGAAGTGCAGATCACCAAACCAACTGAACGCAATCTAACAGACGAAGACATGAAGCTCGCCAATGCCATCGTCCAACAAGCTTCGATTCAAATCGAAAACCTGCGTCTGCTCGCCGCAACAGAACGCGCCCGCACTGAAGCTGAAGAAGCCTCGCATCAATTTACACACAAGAACTGGGCAAATTTTCTGGATGCCATTCACAATGCAGAACGGATCGGCTATGTGTATGATCAGGCAGCAGTAGAACCGTTTACAGAACCTGCCCCCGCCCAATATGACCATGAAGAGATCATGGAAACATTGAATGAACAGATCGGCAGACTCTTTATAAAGGGAAACGGCTCGCTCACCGAAGACGATAAAAAGTTCATTGGCACGATCGCAAAGCAGGTCAGCCAGCAAGTGGAGAATATCCGTCTGTTGGCAGATGCCTCCCGTGCCCGTGCTGAAGCCGAAGAAGCCACACGCCGCCTCACCCGCCAGAACTGGGAAACGTATACCCAACGTGAAGGCATGCTTGGCTTTGTATATGACTCCGTCAAAGTATCGCCATTAAGTGACGACATGGCAGCCAGTGACATCGTACTTGAGCAACCCCTGTTCGTTCGTGGTGAAGCCATTGGTCAACTCGCAGTGAAAGGACTGCGCCATGTTTCACAGGAAGCAAAGGACATGGCAGCCGCCATTGCCTCACAAACCAGCATCCACCTCGAAGCCCTGCGCCTGACCGAAGAACTTCAAAAGCGCGCCGAGGAATTGAAAGAACTCGACCGGCTCAAGTCTGCCTTCCTTGCCAATATGTCGCATGAATTACGTACCCCGTTGAATTCCATTCTTGGCTTCACCGATGTGATGCTGGAAGGACTCGACGGCGAACTGACACCCTACATGGATAACGATCTGCGCCTCGTTCAAAAGAACGGGCAACACCTCTTACACCTTATCAACGATGTACTCGACATGGCAAAGATCGAATCTGGACGCATGAGCCTGCACCCCGAAAAATTCAAGGTCCACAGCATCCTCGAAGAAGTGACCAGCATTACCTCCACCCTGGCAAGCGAAAAGAATCTCGCGCTTTATATAGATCCCGAATCAGATGCAGAGATCGAGATCTATGCCGATAACACCCGCCTGCGCCAAGTAATGATTAATCTCGTGAACAACTCCATCAAGTTTACCGAGAAGGGAAATGTCGCATTGAAGGTCACACCCATGGATGGGGATAGAGTGCTCATCACCGTCCAAGACACAGGTCTTGGAATTCCCACCGAACAGCTCGAAACCATCTTTCAGGAATTCACCCAGGTCGACACCTCCACCACACGCAAGGTGGGCGGCACAGGCTTGGGTCTGCCGATCAGCCGCCGCCTTGTTGAAATGCACGGCGGGCGCCTATGGGCAGAAAGCAGCGGGCTCGAAGGCGAAGGCGCCACCTTCCATGTGGAACTGCCTCTTGAAGCGCGTAATACGGAAGTCATTGAGAAAAAGGAAAAATAATGGCAGCACCACTCTACCTCGAATGCAATCTTTGCGGCAACCAACAACCCTACGTGCCATTCGTCCCTGCCATCTGCCAAAAATGCGAATCGCAATGGGTCGAAGCCCATTATGACTACGAAGCCTTCAAACGCGAGATATTACGCGGCATTCCCAATCGCCCCAACAACCTATGGCGCTTTCAGGATGTCCTGCCATTGAACGATCCCTCCGCCCTCAATCTTTATCCTGCTGGCGGAACTCCACTGTGGCACTCAAACCGCTTCGCCCCGGACCTTGGACATTCTGCTGTTTACTTCAAAGATGAGCGCTACGGACCGACCTCTTCCTTCAAAGATAGGCAAGCGGCGGTTGCTGTTGCCGCCATGAACGAGAATGGCATCCGTGAAGCAGTGATCGCATCGACCGGCAATGCCGCCGTGGCATACGCTGCGGCTTGCGCGCGCGCAGGTATCAAACTCTGGGTCTTCATGACCAGCCTTGTCCCGCAGGAAAAACTGCGTGAAGCCGCCCTCTTCGGCGCGGAAGTGATCCGCGTCAGCGGCAACTACGACCAAACCAAACAGATCGCCAGTCAATTCGCTCAACGCAAGAATCTGTTACTCGACCGCGGCGCCAGTTCTGTGCCTGCCCGCGAATCGATGAAGACTATTGCCTACGAGATCGTGGAGCAACTCGGCTGGCGCGCCCCAGACTGGTACATTCAAGCCGTTAGCGGCGGCTTGGGTCCCTTGGGGGTATATCAGGGTTTTAAAGAAATGTTCAATATGGGGCTCATCAATAAGGTGCCCAAACTGGCGATCATTCAAGCAGAAGGCTGTGCGCCCATGGTTCACGCCTTCAAAGCAGGCAAAGATACAGCCACCCCTATCATCCCCGACACGCGTATCATCATCCTTTCCACCGGCGACCCCGGCAAAGCATATACCTATCTTTGGAACCTCACTCAGCAATACGGCGGTGTGATGGAGTCTGTGACCGACCTTGAAGCCTATGAAGCAATGAAAGCCCTTGCCAAAAGCGAAGGCATGGCGGTCGAACCGGCTACAGCTGTGGCTTTTGCGGGCTTCCAAAAATTGTCAAAACAAGGCATCATTGGCAAAAATGAGCTGGTGGCGATCAATTGCACCGGTCACACCTTCCCGGTCGAAAAGCATGTTCTCGGCGACCAATGGGCAGTGGATGTTCACCTGAGCAAAGATCAGTCCCCTGCTCCGCGTGAAGGTCTACAAGCCGCGCTCGAAAACCTTGATGAAAAGACCACGACCGTGCTGTTAGTTGACGATAATTCGGATGATGCTCTGCTCATCCGCCGCTTGCTGGAAGGGCGCAAGAATTACCGCATGTATCACGCCAAAGACGGTTGGGAAGGTCTTTCGATCGCACGCCAGAAACTGCCTGACCTAATCATCAGCGACCTGACCATGCCCGGTATCGACGGCTTTGGTCTTGTGGAAGAATTAAAGCTGGATCCGCGCACCAGGAACATTCCGGTCGTGGTCGTCAGCGCAAAAGATATTACAAATGAAGAACGAAACCGCCTCAATGGTCAGATCGAGGCGCTATATCAAAAGGGATCCCTGCCTACCCGCAAATTCGTCGAAAAGGTTATTGGCGTCATTGAAGATAAAATGGAAGAAAAAGGCAAGGACTAAGGAGAACCATGGGACACAACATCCTATACATTGAAGACAATCCTGATAACATGATGCTCGTCAAACGCGCATTGGAATCGCGCGGCTATATCCTATTGGAAGCTTTTACAGGTATGGATGGCGTTACATCTGCCGAACAGAACGCCGTAGATCTGGTTCTGCTCGATATCAACCTGCCCGACATTGATGGGTATGAAGTTGCCAGGCGGCTGCGTGCCAGCAGCAAGCATAACCTTGCCTACGTCCCCATCATCGCCATCACTGCCAACGCCTTGAAAGGGGATGCCGAAAAAGCGCTCTCTGCTGGCTGCGATGTGTACATGTCCAAGCCGATCAACATCCGTGAGCTATGGGCTCGCGTGGAAGCCTTCGTTCCAGCGCCGTAGAAATATAAGGAAATAAAAATCCGCCCGCAAAATTTGCGGGCGGATTTTGTTTATGGCTTTCTGTTGCTAGCCTTCTGAGATAACGATCAGTTTATCTTCAGGGCTGAAGGTCACTTTTTCAGATTTCTTCGGGTTGGTGCGTACGCCATAGGATTTTTCAGCTTCACGGCTTTCACTCATCAAGCGGTACCCAATGGCGGTTTCGCCACGGCTTCTGGCGGCTTCAACTGCCGTATAGAAATTGACCGGCTCGCCCGTCTTCACATAATCGCCGATGGGCTTGAGATACACTTCTGAACCTTCGGGGTCAAAGAGGTCGGTAAAGACATCCATGAGCTCGGAATTTTCGGAAAGCTGGGCAAGCATTAGGCTGATGAGGTGCTCGCTAACGATAAAGTCATCCACTTTGGCGGCTTCGGCAAGCTCGCGGTTGCGCAAGTCAAGCATTTCGCTAATGATGGAGAAGGGTGTCTCATCCTTCTCGGCGATATCGCGCAGGTGCAGCAAAGTCACCAAGGTGATGGCATCGGCTTCCTGTACATCAAGGTGGCTGTATGCCAGTACGATGACATGGTCATACTCGGTGATTCCCAGTTCATTCAGCAAGGTACGGTCACGGATGTCACCTTCCATGATCTTAAGTTTCTGGTTCTTGAGTTTGCCCACTTCACGCTGGATCTGTTTTTCGAGGTCATCCACTTCTGAGACGATTAACAACTCAGAGCCTTTGGCGACGTAGTTATCCAACTCGCGGACGATAATGGAGCCGGAGCGGTTCCAGCCGAGGATCAGTCCACGTTCGGGCTTGGGCTTGGAGGCGCTGCCAGAACGCTGGATCAGGCTTTCTTCCAGAGGGATGCGGGCAAGGTTCGAAAGTTGGATCTTGTCGTCATCTTCCGCAATGGCAAAGATGGCGTCGCCGGGTTCAAAGCGGGTGTCCATCGCAGGGTTCATGAGAATTGTGCCATCGGCACGGCGAATCCCCATGATAGTGGATGTATCGTAGGCGAGTAAAGCATCGCCGTAGGTCTTACCAGAGAGACCGGGTTCTTGCTTGAAGTAGATCTCGTCGCCGCCGAAGTTCATCAGCTCGGTATACACCACAGACAAACCGCTCTGACGCGATGTCTGCGCCACAACGCGGGCAATAAGATCGGTCGTGAGGATGGGCTGAACGGTGTCTTTTTCAGAAAGCAGTTTGATCACATCCAGGTTTTGCGGGTCGCGGATCTGAGTGACGATATGATAGGCTTTGTCGTGGCGGTTGGGGTTATTGGTGATCGCCAATACAGACTTGATCACGTGGGTATCGGGGTCTTCGCCTTCGGAAAGGATGATGATGGAACGGGCAGCATGCGGACTGACGATCTCAAGGTCGTTCATATCCATGGGACTGCCAGAACGACAGATGACGCGTGTATTTTTCATATCAGAGATGCGTTCATTGATCGCATCTTCCATCTCGACCTTGTCTTGATCTGCCAGCACGACGATGACCGCACCGCTCTTGCGGCTCTCGTTCGCTGCGACCAGTTCAGAGATGACAGTGAAGATCTGCGGGGTAAAACCAAGGATGAGAGTATGGTCGCTTTCAAGGACCAGAGAACGTCCCTTGCGGAGTTCTTCGAGGCGGTCTTCCAAACCATTGCTCAAAATACCAATGAGAGTAGAGACAATGAAAATACCGCCAATAGTGACGAGCAGCATCATCAAGCGGAAGCCCCAGCCTGCATCACCGCCCATGGTGCCGGCATCCAGTGTGCGCATCAGGCTCAGCCAGAACGCTTCCAGAAAGGAAAGAGGCTCGGCACCTTCAGGGGAAAGGATACGCCCGCCAATGACGACGATCAGTGCAGCGACTGAAATGATCACCACTGAAACGACAGCCAGCCCGCCAATTAATGCGCCTGTGCCTCGTGCCATGTAGTTATCAAACCAGTATTGAAATCTCTGCTTGAATGTGGGTTGTTTCATGAACTCTCTCTCCTTGCGACTTTGGAAATTTGACTTATTATAAGAGCAATCTCTTTTCTGGCTAGTGTATATTTTCGTTACATTTGGCAAGCAGCGTTTTTCAATACTCTCTTAGGAAGTTATAAGTTTTTCAGGGTAACATCCGGCATCGTATCCCTGTCTATTCCATGCCGCTATGGCAGACTTTAGTAAAACGAGGTGTACCATGTTCCAATTTGAAGGTTTTGACCGCCGTAAACAGGAAGACCAAGTTCGTTCAGAAGGGCGCCTGCCCCCCGGTCAGTCACTGACCCAAAAATTTCCCGTCCTACATTACGGACCCGTCCCTGCGTTCAACCCAGCCGCATGGGACTTCCGTGTATGGGGCGAGGTTGAGGAGGAAAAACGCTGGAGTTGGGACGAATTCAACCAACTGCCGCGCACCAAACTCCACATGGATATTCATTGCGTCACCCGCTGGAGTAAATTCGACACCGACTGGGAAGGCATATCAGTGAAAACGCTGGTCGATCAAGGTTTCTTCAAGATCAAACCGACCGCGACTCACGTGATGCAGCATGCCGAGTATGGGTTTACGGTCAACCTGCCAATAGAAGTGGTGATGCAGGATAACTTCCTGCTTGCCACCCACTTCCAGGGTGAGCCGATCACTCCCGACCACGGCTACCCGCTGCGCGGTGTGGTGGGGTTCATCCCCGGGCGCGAAGATATGGAAACGCCATATTTCTGGAAAGGCGCCAAATGGCTGCGCTCGATCGAGTTCATGTCGCGCGATAAACGCGGTTTCTGGGAACAGGCTGGGTATCACAACCGCGCCGATGTCTGGCGTGAAGAACGGTTCGGATAGAATCAAAAACGCCGAGGTCTTTTTTGAGACCTCGGCGTTTTATTTTACGGACGCTTATCCAGTTTCACAGGCACATCCACACGTTCTTCACCGCGCAAAACAGTGAGTACAACCGTATCACCGGGTCCTTTATTGGTAATGAGATATGCCAACATTTCATCGAAGGTGCGCACTTCTCTGCCATCAATGGCTACGATCAAATCGCCGCCTGCCAGCAAGGTCGGGTAATTGGTCGGGGTCGTTCCAGCTTTGATGCCTGCCTTATCCGCCGGACCGTTCGGCACAACCGAGGTCACATACGCACCGGTATATTGCTTCAACCCCAATGCATTGACCGCATCGAGGCTCAAGGCACTGCTGGAAGAGATACCGAGGAAAGGATAATCATAGTTACCGGTCTGGATCAACACCGGCACCACGCGTTTGACGATATTGATGGAGATCGCGAACCCAATGCCCGAGTTGACCGGCTCGCCGGTATCGGTAAAGTTGGTGGTGCGAATGGCGCGATTGATGCCGATCACTTCACCATGAATATTGAAGAGCGGACCACCCGAATTGCCCGGGTTGATCGCCGCATCGGTCTGAATGATATCGCCTGCGCTAAAGAGTGCGCCATCAGGGCTGGAGCGCTGAGAATCCAATGTGCGCCCAAGCGCAGAAATGATCCCCACCGTCATGGTGCTTTCCAAACCAAAGGGATTGCCAATGGCAACCACGGTCTGCCCCACCTTCAGCAAGGACGAATCACCCAAAGGCAGCGGCTTGAGTTCCGCCGCAGGGGCATCCACTTTGATGACTGCCAGATCCGAATCCGTATCAATGCCCACGATCGAACCAAACACCATAAAGCCGGAGCTAAAACGCACCTCCACTACATCCACCGGCTCGCCCGGATTGCTAACATTTTCAACTACATGGAAATTGGTCACAATGTGACCCTGATCGTCGAACACGAACCCGGAGCCCTGACCACTATCCGTAAAGATGGCAACCGTACCCGGGCTGACATTCTCGAACAACGTCACCAGGGTTTCCTGCTCGGCAGGATTGACATCAGATGCATCTGAAACCTGAACAGTGGGAGCCACTTCAACCGGTAAAGACGAATCAGGGCTCTGCGTTGCCGCAAAGGACGGAGTCTGGCAAGCCAAAGCGGCAAGCGCCAGCGTTAATATCGCAAGGGTTACTTTCTTTTTCATCAATAGAACTCCTCTAAAACTTGATACGGGATGCTTCCTCGATCAATTCCCGCTGTTTGGACGACAGGTATTTCGGAATCTGTACCTTGAGCTTCACATACAGATCCCCTTTAACCTTCGGGTCTTTCACAGTCGGCATACCGCGCCCAGCCAGTCGAAACACTTGCTCGGGCTGGGTTCCAGCAGGAATGCCCAGCTTCACTTTACCAGTGGGCGTTTCCACATCCGCATCACCGCCGAGAATAAGCGTAAAAACATCCACATTGGATGTTGTGGTTAAGTTACTGCCGTCACGCTCAAAGCGTTCATCCTCAACTACTTTTAACAGCAGAAAAAGATCGCTTCTATCTGGACCTTCGCCTGCCACTCGCACCTTGGAGCCCGTCTTCACCCCAGCCGGGATGCGAACGTTGACCTTGCTGCCATTGGCACGCTGTAATTGGCGCATGGTGCCGTCATATGATTCTTGAAAACTGATCTCCACTTCCTGCTCGTACCCCGGCGACTCTTGCGCGAACGGATTGCTGCGTCCTTGCGAACGCAATGCTTCGCCAAAAATGGTACGGAAGAAATCAGAGAATCCACCCGCGCCGCCTGTGCCGCCGAACATATCGTCCACATTGCCGCGTTGACCCGCCGCCTGCTGCTGTTGAAACCAGTCGTCCCATTGAAAGTCGCCTGGTCTGCCGCCAGTGGTGCGGAAGTTCGAGTAGGCGCTGCCAAGTCGGTCGTAATGAGCGCGCTTTTGATCGTCGCTCAAGACCTGATAGGCTTCGTTGATCTCCTTGAACTTGTCTTCCGCCTTTTTATCCCCGGGGTTCTTATCGGGATGATATTGCATGGCAAGCTTGCGGTACGCCGAGCGGATCTCATCCGCGCTGGCTTTTC
The DNA here is from genome assembly GCF_016702885.1 of Candidatus Villigracilis vicinus. NCBI lineage: Bacteria > Bacillati > Chloroflexota > Anaerolineae > Anaerolineales > Candidatus Villigracilaceae > Candidatus Villigracilis > Candidatus Villigracilis vicinus. The sequence goes on along the minus strand of NZ_JADJDD010000009.1, from coordinate 131,384 downwards.
GTTCTACACCGAGAATCTTGTAATAATCCTTATAGTCCATTAGGCTATTTTCATCCCGTAAGAGGAAGGGGTCAAGCACCCAAAGGTTGCACTTACATAACTCTAACCTGTTTGTAGTGTGGTACAGTAGTCAAAAAATAATTCTAAGAAGAAAAAATGAGGGTACGATGAAATCAATTTGTGTTTTTTGTGGGTCTTCCGATGCAGTCCACAACGACTATAAAACTGCGGCGTTCCAAATGGGGGCAACTCTTGCTCAAAATGGAATACGTGTGGTGTACGGCGGCGGAAAAACCGGGCTGATGGGCGAAGTTGCCAACGGAGCCCTCTCTGCAGGCGGCGAGGTGATCGGGGTCATTATCCCTTCCATGAACACACCTGCACTGGCACATACCGGGCTGACCCAGATGGACGTCACCCCGGAAATGCGCTCGCGCAAAGCCCGCATGCACGAATTATCAGACGGATTCATTGCCCTGCCCGGCGGCTTTGGCACCTGGGACGAACTTTTTGAAACCATTACTTGGGCACAGACCGGCGGGCATGAAAAACCGGTAGGGTTATTAAACGTGAAAAATTATTACATCCCCCTGCTGGCTGACATAGACCATGCCGTGGCAGAAGGCTTCGTTTTCAACGAACATCGCCAAGCGATCTCGTTCGAGACAGACCCATCCAAGCTGCTGGAGTCGATGCGAAATTACGAGCACCCGCATGAAGCCGTTAAACGTTGGATGAAGGAAGACTAGTTTTACGAATTACGCCCCAGGCAGTCTACTACCTGGGGCGTAATGATTTAACCAGCCTGAGATTTTTTACGGCAGAGTCAAAATGATCGGCTCGCCTTTGGTGATAATAACCGTATGTTCGAATTGGGCAGCGATGGTGCTATCCACGGTCTTGAGAGACCAGCCGTCCATTTTTTCTACCACGTGACCCTGCCCGGTGGTAAGGAAAGGCTCAATGGCAAGCACCAAACCGTTCTCAAGAATGCGGCGATCTTCCGGCTTGTGAAAGTTATACACGGCGGAAGGCTTGTCGTGCAGCTGACGTCCGATGCCGTGACCGGTCAGGTCAAAGATGGGGTTATAGCCATGTTTGCTGGCTTCCTGTTGAACGGTTTTACCAATGAGATTAAGCGGCTTGCCTGCTCTCACCACACTGAGCACTGCCGCCAGCGCAGCCTTGGTGGCTTCGAGCAGTTTTTCATACTCGGGTGTGGAGGTACCTACCACCATGGACGCGCCGGTATCGCCAAAGTAGCCGTTCAACTCCGCAGAGACATCAATATTGATCAACTCGCCGTCTTGAATAACATGGCTGCCGGGAATACCATGCGCGATGACAGGAGAAACGCTAATGCAGGTACCGCCGGGGAATTCGTACATCACCCGTGGCGCTGATTTGGCGCCCTGCTTGTTGAGAAAGTCTTCGCCGATCTGGTCAAGTTCCAATGTGGTCATGCCTGGTTTTACACTCGCCATCATTAATTGCATGGCTTGAGCACAGACTTTGCCAGCGGCTTTAAGCCCATTGATATCTTTTTCGTCTGTAGCGATCATTTAAGTTTTGATTCCTCTTTCAATAGTCTCACGGTGTTCTTGGAAATGTTCAGTGGTATCACCCAAGACCCATAAGAGCAACGGGTCTGGTCGGTCAGCATGACGCGGTTTGAGCAGATCTTCAAAGGAAGTTTCGTCTAATTTTTTCATCAGCAATGCATACACGCGTTTGAGATGATCCAGTACCTCAGCACGCGGACGGGCTTGATTGCGTTTGAACAAAAGCGGGTTGACCGCTTCCACGCTCCATTCGGGCAGTTCCGCCTGCGAAACTCCAACGACATCATAATATGGGCGTTTGTCCATGTGATAGCCCATGAGGAGGTTCATCCATTCGGTGAGATGAGCAAGGTTATCTTTGGGTGACCAGCCGCCTTCATCAGGCGTTGTCATTTGCTCATCGGTTAATGAGTCGGCAAGTGAATTCAATGCCGCCCATTCTCGTTCAATGGCAGACATCAACTCTTCTTTGTTTTCAGGCATCCATTGTTCGGTCATAGTGTCTCCTATAAAGCGATCTGCTGACCCTCTTCGAGTCTTTCTTTTTCCGAATCTTTTCTCAAAACATACGCCTCACCACGGACGAGGGTGGTCTTGCCCTTTTCTGTTTTCACATACGCCCCATCACACATTATGATGACGGGGTTATCGTGGAAGAAGTGATAATCCGCAAGCCAGTCATCTTTCACCGACTGACCATATCCATCCAACGGGTAATGCGGCGAGACGTTGAACGGAATTGCATTCAAGCCTTTGAAGAAAGCCGTACTGACTGCGTTCAAATCTTTCGAAGTTAGGATGTTCGGTCCACACAGGATGGCGCCCGCGCTAAAGCCGACATAAGGCAAACCAGCTTGAATGCGCTTTTGCAGGAAAGGCATCACTCCGCTGGCATGCAAACGATGGTTTAGCAAAAACGTGTTTCCGCCAGGCACATACACCACCTGCGCATCGCGGATGATGCTCTCAATTGCCTTTGGGGTCATCAACTCGGTGTTGATTGTTTTCAGCTCTGCCAATCCCTTGAAAGCATCTTCGGTCATTTCCAACCAGCGTTCGGCATATAAAGAAGCCAGCGGCAAATAGGCAATGGTCGGTTCCTCTTTGCCTTCCACATACGGACGGCAGGCATCGACGATATCGTCCAAGTCCCTTTCGCCGGGAGATGAGAAGAGATGTAAATTTGCGGGCATAAGGGGATTGTATCAAAGATGTAGGGGCGACTCGCGAGTCGCCCCTACGTAATTATTTGTTCAATCTTTCCAAAATCACTTGCCGCAACTCCGCCTGCACGGATTCCCATGCCTGCTCCGAGTTGACGACCACCCAACGCTTCGGCTCGGCTTTGACCATCTCCAAATACCCATCGCGAACTCGTTTGTGGAAATCCACAGTCTTGGCGTCCATGCGATTCCATTCATTATCTTTCTTCTTGCGTGCCAACCCTACTTCAATATCAAGGTCAAGCAGAATGGTCAGGTCAGGAGTCAAACCACCGGTGGCGTATTTGACCAAGGCACGAATTTCATCCAAGTTTTGCTGGTGACCATAGCCTTGATAGGCAATGGTGGAATCATAGTAGCGGTCGGAAAGAACAATTTCCCCATCGGCAAGACGCGGCTTGATAACCTGCTCCACGATCTGGGCGCGTGCAGCTTGATATAGCAACGTTTCCGTGCGTGGATGCATCTCGGCATTCTTCATATCATGCAGAATATCGCGGATCTGCTCGCTGATGGACGTCCCACCGGGTTCGCGGGTCGGGAAGACGGTGTGTCCCTTCTCGCGTAGAAATTCGACCAGATGGGGAATGTGAGAAGTTTTGCCCGAACCTTCGGGACCTTCAAGAGTAATGAACATGGGGGAAGTATAAAGGAGACAGGGAAACAAGTAAACGGGAATTCTTACAATATGTCACCCTGAGCGACACTGCGCCGCACTGAGTTTGTTGCAGTGCAGGTGTAGCGAAGGGTCTCTACCAAGATAATCGAGACTCTTCGGTCGCGAAGAGCGCTCCCTCAGAGTGACACCACAATCCTTCAATCCCGATAATCCCCCACGTAAAACTCCAGCTGAATATTATCAGGGTCACGAAAGCAGACGTATTCTTCCTTCCCGTCCGGGTCGAATTCAATGCCTGCGGTTGGAATATTCATTTCTTTCAATAAGATCAATAAATCTTCCAACTGTTTGCGAGAATCCACTGCAAAGGCAAAGTGGTCGAGACCGACACGGTTTTCATCAAAGCGGTCATTCGGAATCGGCTTGTGCGGTGCTCGCTGAAACGCCAGCAAGAAAGTGTCACATGAGATCCAGCGGATATTTTCGTTCCCACCGCCGATCTCCACACCGAGAATGCGACGATAGAACGCATCCGACCGGGCAGGGTCTGCTACGGTCAAAATGATGTGATGAACTCCACGAACTTGTTTTGGCATCCGAAATCTCCTTCACAAGATAATAAAAGACCGTGGACGCCCGACAATCGTGATTGCCTTCGTCCACGGTCTATGGTCAATCGTCCGCGGTCTTACTCTCTAAAAATCCTCACATGCCTGCGTGGTTCTTTGCCATACGAATGAGAAACCAACTCGGCATCACGCGCCATCTCATGTTGCAAACGGCGCACGAGGGATGGTCCCGGCGGCAGGTCAACGAAGCGCTCACCATTCAAGACCGCACTAATGGCTTGCTTTGCCGCATCACGAACATCTTCCATGTTATCGCGCTGCACATGCTCGGTCAGGCTATACAGGTCGCTTACGAACTGTTCGGTCTGCGAAACCGAGTTCGCGCGCAGCACATAGATCGGCATGCCGCGTGCTTCAGCGTCCATGATGGTGTGCTCGCGATTACGGTAATACGTCCGCAGCGTTACCAGCACATCGGCTTCGGCGGCATCGGTTACAACAACCGCGGGCACACCGAGTCGCTTCGCGGCTTGCTGGAGTCGATTGCGCGCCACGCCATAAGCGAAGATGCGGATGGTCTGCAACTTTGCGCCAACGTTCGGAACTTGATTCGGCGTAGGCGAATGATCGACGGGTTGAGAAGCAGGCTGTTGTCTACGAGTCCGAAGCGGGGTTTTCGTCGGCGCTTCCGTTCTGGACTTTGGAGCGGGTGCGGCTTTCTCGATCTTGATCTCACCCGATTCGTCGCGGGTGCGCACTTCCGGCGGGATGGGTGCATCACGCAAAAGCGAGTCGACCGAGGTCATGATGTCTTGGTGAACCGTGAAGCGGTCGCGGGTTTGAATTTCGATCAGCACGTCAAAGGTCGGCGGCGCACGGCGTTCGAGCACGGTCTTCTGCGTACCACGACGGCGGGCTTCTTCATCTGAAAGAGTCACGGCTTCGATGCCACCGACAAGGTCACTGAGCGTGGGGTTGAGCAAAAGGTTATCAAGGGTTTGTCCGTGTGCCGTGCCGATGAGTTGCACACCGCGTTCTGCGATGGTGCGGGCGGCGAGAGCTTCAAGTTCACGCCCAATCTCATCGATGACGATCACTTCGGGGTTGTGATTCTCCACGGCTTCGATCATCACCTCATGCTGAAGCATCGGCTCGCGGACTTGCATGCGGCGCGCCTTGCCCACAGCCGGATGCGGCACATCACCATCGCCACCGATTTCATTGGATGTATCGACGATAACCACGCGTTTATTCTCGGCGAGGATGCGGGCGGCTTCGCGCAGAAGCGTGGTCTTTCCCACACCAGGGCGACCAAGGATGAGCACTGACTTACCTGATTCGATCAAGTCTTGAATGATATCGACAGTGCCATACACCGCGCGACCGACGCGGCAGGTGAGCCCGACGATGGCACTGCGCCGATTTTTGATGGCAGAGATACGATGAAGCGTACGCTCCATGCCTGCGCGATTGTCCGTATCAAATGTACCGATGCGCTCGGTGATATGGTCGATCTCGGCGCGGGTGATCTCAGTATTGAGTAACGGAATTTCGCCATCCACAAAGCGGGCGGCAGGAATACGACCGAGGTCGATGACGATCTCCAGCAGTTTCTCGTTGTTATTCGCCTTCTCCACGGCATGACGAATGTTCGAGGGGAGGACGTCCAGTAGGGCTTCGAGGTCGTCTGTGATTCGATGTTGTGTCATAGTTAAAGTACCAGGTTCCAAGTGTCAGGTATCAAGTGACACGTTAAATCAAAAAAAGGAAAAAAGAAAGAGGCACGCGAATAAGGACAAGCGCGGCTTGGGTTTTATGGGTGTAGGGGGGAATAAAAAAGGATCATGATGGTGTACCTGCCTTCCTGGGGCGTCACGCGCAGAGTTTCGCGTGTCAGGCATCCTGTGCCGTTTTTGTAGTGGCAGATGACATTATAGCAGGTGCCCGGTTAACAATCTGTTAGAGATGCGTGTTAATTTTTTGATTTGTCTGACGAATTTTGGGCGTGCCAATTCTTCAAGACCAGGTACGCGATCGGCAGGCTGATGCCCAACCCAGAGATGCGAATGGATTTTCGGTTGGTCAACATTAAAGCGATGAAATACTGTTTACCATTTCGAGATTGAGTAAAGGACAATCGAACCGAAGCGATCTCATCCGCAAGCAAGGTCTTCTCGCTAAACACATATTTCAAAATCAACGAATTCCTTTCCAGCGTCAATGAGTTTGGAATTGAGAAGACCATGGCAGCAGCAAAAGCAGCAAATAACACGAATGCCAGCAGGGCGATCAGTCCGGCAAATGGCGCCTCAGAAGTATCCATGATCGAAAGAAAAAATGAGAGCGATATGCCTAATAACAACAGCAAAACGGACATAAACAACGCAAGCGGCCCCAACCCGCGCCTCATTTCGCCATACTCCTGCGATGAAAAAAGGTCTGGGCGCTTCGAGCCAAGGATATCAATGATCTCCTCATAGCCCGGCAACCCCGGGCTTGGAGTGACGGTCATATCTTCATTGTAGTCATGCAACTTGATATTGAAGCCCCTGCCCGAAACACGCCCAATATCCGACCAGCGCATAGACTTGGAACCGAAAAGGGATTGAGTGGTGATCTCATCATCGGTAAGAATGACCTTTGAAGAAACACTCAGAAAGATCGCCCCGAATATCAACATCCCAAAAACAGCAAAGGGCAGCATGGAGAAAGCCGAATCAAAGCTGCTCCCGAAAGCGATGAACGCCAACATGAACACAAAAAAGATAATGAGCACGATCAAGGCAAAGGGCGAATTCTTGAAAACACGCGGTTCGTTCATGGAGTCTCCTTATTAATAGGATGTACGCTAAAAACAAAAGCAGGATGCAGGCATCCAATTACCCGAGAGGATTGTAATTGCAAATTCCCCGCCCCGCCTCCCTCTAATTCATTATCGCCTGTATAATTACAGTATGTCTATGTCAGAAGAACCAATTCTGCCCCCATTGGAACCGCCCGCAGAGCCGCCCGTCCGCCGCAGGCGCGCCACACGCCGTTCCCACATCCCAACCGATGCGGAAGGGCAGGCAGAGTTGATCGCCTCACTCGCACGCCGTGCTTACCCGTCCATCGAGTTGTTCGTCTTCTCCCTGGTCTGCGGCGCGATCCTCGGTCTTGGCTACCTGCTCGACTCGCAGGCAGTTCTTTTATTAGGCATTCTGGTTGCGCCGCTCATGATCCCCTGGGTTGGCTTCCTGCTTGCCATCCTCACTGGCTCGCTGCGCTTCATGTTTGAAACAGTCATGGCGCTGCTCATCAGCATCCTCTTTGTATTACTCGGGGGACTGCTAACGGGGTTCGCTGCACGACTGTTCATGCCCATCACGTTCAACAATGTATTCATTCACTCGCGGCTCTGGCTGCCTGAATTGATCGTCTTTGCTCTTGGCGCAATCACCCTCACCATTTCCTTCGCTAGATCTGAAGATAAGCCTTTCCTGCCTAGTGTGTTGATCGCCTATGCATTCTTTCTCCCCATCGGCGCAACTGGCTTTGGTCTTGGTGCAGGTCTGCCGGATGTCTGGCTGCAAGGCTTACTGGTCTTCCTGACTCACTTTGCCATGACCAGCATCCTCGGTCTCATCACGCTCTTCGTTTTGCGCCTGCGCCCATCGTCTGGGGGCATCGTACTAAGCGGAATTACATTCGCCGTCTTCGCAGGCATCATCATTGTTCTGATCGGATCCGGCGGCGGATCCCAGCCTGCTGCTCCAACCGCCATCCCAGCCACTGCGACAAATGCATCAGCCTCGCTTCCTTCCCCGACCGTAGGTCTCTCTGCCACCCCCAACCCCAGCCCCACACAGGCGGTTGATTCTGCCACACCCAGCCCTATTGCCAGTCTCGGCACCGCAGAAGTGAGCCCCGTACCGTTGACGTTGGAGATCACACTCCCGCCCACCGATACGCCCACGATTACACTTACCATTCAACCGCAGTCGATCTATGGAAAGGTGGCAGCCAACGAAGGTGGTGGTGCAAACTTGCGTGACGCGCCCGGCGGCACCTATGTGATGACCCTGCTCAACGGCACCATCGTCGAGACCTATTCCGAGTTCCAGGTGCTTAACAACGTCACTTGGGTCAAGGTCTTTGCTTCTGTGAACGGACAGCGCATTGAAGGCTGGCTGCTGGAATCGGTCATCTCGTACGCCACTCCCGCACCGAACTTCGGTCCTTCCGTCACCCCCGCCGTCACATCCACCCCGTAACCTCACCAAACAGACAGCAGTCACTTTCCAAGTGGCTGTTGTCTTATTTTTATGTCAACTTACCACTCAAGGAGAATCAATGCCCATCCATTTTGGCACCGACGGCTGGCGCGCCGTCATCTCAGATAGTTTTACATTCAGTAATTTACGCATGGTTTCGCAAGCCATCGCCGACGCAGTTGCTTCAGATCACTGGGACAAATCCGAAAACGTCGATTCCAAAAAGATCGTGGTTGGCTACGACACTCGCTTCCTCTCGGACCGCTTCGCAGGTGAAGTGGGGCGCGTCCTTGCCGCCAATGGCTTTACCGTCCTGCTGGCACAATCGGACTCACCCACACCTGCCATTTCATACGCCGTCAAGAACAACAACGCCATTGCAGGCGTGATGATCACTGCCTCACACAATGCGCCGCGCTATAACGGCGTGAAGTTAAAGGGCGCATTCGGCGGCTCAGCGCTGCCGGAACAATGCCGCCGCGTGGAAGTCTACATTAACGACAACGAAGAACAGGCACGCGGACCCAACTTAATGGATTACAACAAGGCGCGCGAAGCGGGACTGATCCAACGTTTCAATCCATTGCCCGCCTACTTTGACCATCTTCGAAAGCTCATCAATACCGATGTGATCGCCGAAAACCCACAACGCTTCGTGGCAGATGCCATGTACGGGTCAGGGCGCGGCGTGATCAAATCCTTTTTGCAGGGCACCGGCTGCGAGGTCTACGAGATCCGCGGCGAGATGAACCCCGGCTTCGGCGGTGTCCACCCTGAACCGATCGCCAAGAATCTGGGCGCATTATCCAGCGCGGTCAGTTCGGGTTTTGGAAACTTCGGCGTGGTCACCGATGGTGATGCCGACCGCATCGGCGCGATGGATGAACGCGGCAACTTTGTTGACCCGCACAAGATCATGGCACTCTCGTTGAAATATCTCGTTGAGAAACGCGGCATGAGCGGCGCAGTCGTCCGCACGGTTTCGACCACACGCATGCTGGACCGTCTTGCCAAGCGCTATGGTGTCAAAATTTACGAAACACCTGTGGGCTTCAATCACATTGCCGACATCATGATGAATGAAGATGTGCTCATCGGCGGCGAAGAATCCGGCGGCATCTCATTCAAGGGACACATCCCCGAAGGCGACGGTCCCATCATGGGCTTGTTGATCGTGGAAATGCTGGCAGCATATGGCAAGTCGCTTGGCGAGCTGGTCAACGATCTGCTTGCAGATGTGGGTCCCGCCTTTTACGAACGCGTTGACCTGCGCCTCAGCCGCCCGGTTGCCAAAGCCGAGATGACCGAATTCCTCACCAAAAATGCACCTGCTGAGATCGGCGGCGCAAAAGTGTCCGAGATCAGTCAACGTGACGGCGTTAAATACATCATGTCTGACGACTCCTGGTTATTGGTTCGCCCATCGGGTACCGAACCGGTTCTGCGTGTCTACGCCGAAGGACGCACGAATGACATGGTCAAAGCGCTCTTGGGATATGGAAAGAGTGTTGCTGAAAGCGTCGTCTAAATTTTGATAGAGAAGTAATGAATCAAAAACTCACCCGATATCACTGGGTGAGTTTTTGATTCAGGGTGATTAACCAGTTAGCGGGTCGGGGCGAAGCGTAAACGGCGCGCCATCAAAATGACGATAATGAACGCCAGTGCCATCACAACCAACCCCGGCACACCGACATCTTCCACAAAGCCGGTCTGCGGTAAAGCAGTGGTGGTTGGCACAATGGTCAACTGTGCAATGGCAGCTTGGGTCAGCGCCGCACCAACAGTGGCAGTAGCCGCCGCCGGAGTACCAGCCCCGGTTACAAGGTTTGGATCGGCAGTGCGGGTCACAGTGGCAATATTCACCACAGGTGTGGATGTCGGCGGTAGAGTTGCCGTCGGCAAAATGGAGGCTTCGAAAGTGGCGGTCAGGGCATCATTGATAAAGTTGCTGGCGACCTGTGCAGTTTCAGAAGCTGCCACAGCCTGCTCATTGACCTGTGTGCTGGAATTCTGGGTGAAAAGATAAACACCTACAAGACAGGCAATGGAGATCAGGATGATACCGCCCAAAATACCGGCAGCGATCAGGAAGGTGCGATTATTATTCGACTCTTCCGGAAGTTGTCCGTCGTCGGGGACGTTTTCATCAAAATTGGGTTCTTCAAAAGACATGGAGCACTCTCCTGATTATTATGGTCTTCAATTTACAGTTCAGCCGGGGCAATTATCCCACAACTTCCATGTTTACGAGCGGAACGATCACCGTTTCGTCATTCTCAAGTTTAACTTCAGCTGCCTGAGCGCGCAGTCCGCTGGGCAGGGTGGTCAGACCGGGCTTGATGGATACAATGGAACCGATCATTCCCATGGCTGGCGGGCGGCGCATTTTAACTTGCAGTCCCGGCGCAAAAGCTTCGATCTCATTGAGCATGGGCGGCTCGGCAGAGACAGGCAATGGAATGAATATCTCGGGGCGCGCACCAGTATAGCGATCATAAGCTTCGGCGTTCAGGGAAATTTCACGCTTGGCATTTGTGCTGAGCAATTTATATGCAGCTGAATTCATCGACAGGGAACCGATGCCGTCTGTAACCAGAATGGGGAAACGCATCTCACGCGCTTTTTGCAGCAGCGCAGGCTGAATGCTGGAAACGATCAACCCACGGGCAGGCAGGTCTGCCAGCGCCTGCAAGGCTTCGACCGTATTAAGCATACCTCCAAGGATAATGGAACCGCGCAGGCTGACATCCACACGACCCGGCACCAGTACGGTATCGGGAGCTTCCATCAAGTTGACGAGCAAGCCCGCGTCAATGCGACCGTTCCCCCAAACACCCTGCACCAATCCGCCAGAGGTTTGGATCACCACACCGCGATTCGGCACAACCTGGATCACGGTACCAGGGATACCGGCGCGTAATTCCATTTTTGCTTCGCCGACTTCCATCAAAACCTGACCGCCCCCCACAGCCACAACACGCCCTTCGCGCGGTGCGCGAACTGAACGAGCGAACATGCCGCGCCCAACGGCGATCGTGGTGCCTGCTGCGATCTTATCGTCCACCTGGCACTTGATCAATTTCTCCGCAGCGATGGGCGAAATGCCCAATGTGCGAGAGACATCCAGCAGGGCATGTTCACGCGCCCAGTGAGTTTCAGCAACAATCTCACCCGCGGTCACTTTCTGTTGAACGCGTGCGATGACATTTCCGGAGACAGGCAAAAGCCGCTCACGGACTATGGTGGTCAGACCGACGACATGATGTACGGGTGCAAGCATGGATTATCCGCCTCCCAATGTCCAGTTCCATTTTTTGATAAGCTCACGCCGCCGCACGGGGTCGGCAGGCATATCCAATGGACGTCCACGTCCATCGAAGACAATGCCAAGTGCGCCGCCAGTAACAGTAAGCGCCTTCACGCCACGACCAGGACCGAAACCAATATCCACACCACGGGCAACTTGAATGGTGATCCGCCCGGTTTCACCGCTGGCAAGCGGGAGGGTTTCAAGGAACCCATACTTGAGATCCATGGCGGCTTCTGCGCCGTTTTCGTAAATCACTTTTGCCTTCAAAATGGAAGAACCATATCGAGCAGAAACGACCGGTGAGATGACGGTACCCACGCTTAGGAATGCGCCTGATTCAAGTACCTGCACTGGCAGGATGTTGTTCTGAGAGGCGGCGGCACCGAGCATCGGCATGAGGTTATTTTGGTCGAGGATGATAGTGGAAATGCCAACAGGTTGAACCGTGTCGAGGAGCAGGAGCAGGCTCTGACCGGGGCGTGAAGCGTCACTGAGGGCGGCGCCTCCAGCAATGATAGGATCAAAGAGCGGGACAAGAGTCGGTTTGATCGAAGCGGCATCCTTGGGAAAATCACGGCGAGCCGCTTGCATGGCAAGGAACAAGGCCTGTTTTGCCACAGATTGCGCGATGACAAAATCTTCTTTCGTGGCGGCAATGGTCGAAGGGTGCAGTGCTTTTTGATGCAGATAATCGAGGATGGCGCTGGTGGGAATATCAAGGGTAGACCAACGCAGGATGTCTTCCAGTGTGGTGTAATTCAATAAACCCGGCAGGTTCTCACCAATGCCGAATTGCGGGAAGGTCTTCAACACGGATTTGTTCTTAAACCCGGCAGAGATGATCGCAGCCGATACGCCAAGATCCACACTGAGCAGCCCTTTGTTAGAGCCATACACATTCGAGAGGAAACGCACCATGCGCCCGGTTGCGTACGATGTGGGTAGAGTATGCCCGCCCGCCCAAAGGTCGAGCATATCCAAACCTTTGAGTTGCTTCTTGCGGATGTTAATGAACATCTGAGCCAGTTCAAGTTCGGCGGGGTCAATGTCTTCGGTTTCAAGGGATGGGCGGATGTTATGGCTAAAATGCAGGCTGGATGCCAATGAACCAACAAGCGCTTTAACTTCATCCACCAGTTTGGCGTTGCCCGCATACAGAACAGCGGGGCGTTTTTCTTCGGGTAAAAGGTAGCTGGCTAACCCGATCGGGTCGAGTAATTTTTGAATGGAGCGCGATGCGCCGCCATCGGTTCCCCCGGCAATGATGACCATATCCGGACGCATGCGTAAGATGCTGTCTATCTGTTGCTCAGGTTTGCGATGGTCGCTCAAGCTGATGGCATCCAGGACGCGGGCATAGGTGGTCTCGGTCAATCGGCGGGCACTGTCGAGTGAAACATCCTTGAGCAAACCGACGACAAGGGTCCTGACAGCCGGGCCGGCAGAAATGGTGACCACAAGCGAATCCACGCCAGAACCGTCCGGCTGACTCGGCAAAATAAGACTGCGGGCAGAATTGAGCAGAGTCTTTTTGAGGATATTCTGCAAGACTTGAATGGCATTCCGGGCACCTTCGGAAACATCCTTGAAGGGTGCTTCGGCAGTGCTGGGAGCAATACCAGACGCGACAAAGCGATATTCGCCTTCGATCACGTCGAACAATACGGCACGAGTGTTCGACGCGCCGACGTCGATGGCAAGCAGGGAGTTACTGGTAACCAGTGAAGTTGGCATGAGATCTAAGGAATCCCGAACAAAGTTTTGATGAAAACGACAAGTGAAGAAACGCGATCGATCATGGCGGTGAGCGCCGCAGCGTAGACACCTGCGAAGACCACGCCCAGGGTAATTCCAATAAAGATGCGGCCCACCCATGCGATCATATCGATCAAGCCAAGGCGTTTGGTTGAGCCATCCAGTTTTTGGCGGGCGCCAAAGTGGAAGTAGGCAAGTGAGGTGACCACACCAAGCAGCATGATCGTACCATTCCCCAACACTTCAAACACACTGATGTTGCGCGCAGCAGCGGCACTCTGATCGAAGAAATTAATTGTTGCCGTCACTTGTGGAATGAGCGTGCCGGTCAATGCACCAGCGAGCGTGACAGCCGCTCCCGCCCCTACCAGGAATGCCATCGTGATGCGGGCAATACCCGCCAGACGTGGAGACCCTTTCATCAAGATGAAGCCAAGCCCAAGCAACGGCACGACCAGCAGAACACCTTGACCATAGGCTCCCGTTAGCAGGACGTTGCCCAACGGCATGAAAAGTTTCGGATACAGCACTTGCCAGATGATAACTGCCGCGGCGTACCCCGAAGCAACCCCTACAAACAGATACACGGCAATTTTGAAAAGGGGGTTATCCCCGATCAAATAACTCAGGATCAAAAGAGTGAACAGGAAACTCAGCGCGCCGGTGATGAAATCGAGAGGAATAAAAGGCATATCTACTTTCCTCCTCTCGCCGCAGCACGGTCACGCAGACCGAGCGCCAGATTCAAGAAACCGCCACCGATTGTGACCACCATGGCAAGCAACATTCCAATGCTAAAGGCGTCCCAATAATTTCGGGCCATGCCGGGGCGTCCGTTGTTGTATTGTCGTTCGATGATCGCGCCTCCATATAGACCGGAGACCATTCCTGCCACCTGTCCCGATTCATAATATGGCTGGATCATCGGCGAGGCTTGCGCACCGGCAATGACAATAACCGGAACAACGCCGCGCGAACCTTCCGTCTGCTCAACCCAGGAGCGGGCGGCATCGGCACTGTCAGTAATGAGGATGATGGCGGCAAATTTGGTCAGGTCGGTTACATCTTGCAATGGTTGCTGCGCCCAGGCAGGCTGACTGTTAATATCCAGCCGCGCAACCGTGGATGGACTTTGTGCAAAAGCGCGGATACCCATCTGTCCACCAGAGAGATAGCCAAGGTTCAGGTAGGTAACTCCGCTTTGATAGTTATGAACAGCCAAAGGTCCTGTAATGAAACGTTCGGCAAGTATCGATCCGTTTTCGTTACTGGCAATGAAGGTCAGGCGTGGGTGTTTCAACAAAAGCAGGTTATCAAAAAGCGGCGCAGCGGCGGCTTCCATTTCAGCAGCACGGGCGGGTTCATAATCCACTGCCACCAATACAGGTGCATTTTCAGGAATGGCTTGCGCAACAGCTACAGCAAAACCAAGTTCACTTGGAATGCCAAGCGGAGTGGAAAAGACCTGTGTACGCATGAATGTGGTCGCAAATGCCACAAGGATCAAAATGGCAGCCAGCGCCCAGCGTAAACCACGGGAAGCGACCAATGATTTTTCTGAAACCAGAGATTCCGGCGCGGTCTCACCGGCAAGAATCTGCTCCAGGATCGCGGCATGTTTCATCTGCTCATCGCTGGCATTCAGCTTGATGGAATATGACTTGGGTTTACTGGTTGGCATGAAACCTGTACCCATCGGCAGAACGCCCGAAAGTCCAGCCAGTGCGCCGCGCGATTCCATCGTTTGATCTTTGGATGCCTGAACGATGTTCGTCATGACGTTTTCATCGGTCGGGCGCATCGCCTCCACCCACGAAGGCAAAACGTTCGGTGCCAATATATCCGAACCAGTGATCGGCTCCGGCACCACCCCACTGGCGCTGGATGGCGTTTCCATGGCGTTGGAAAGCCAATCAGGCATTTCTGCAAAGAGGGCATCATCCTGGCTGGAGAAGGAATCTTTCTCAAATGCGGGTGCCGATTCATAACCGGTATCCACCGGCGTTTTAGATATTTCAATTTGCGAAGGCTCAGCAGTCATTTCAGTTACTGGTGCAGAGTCATCAAAGATCGAGGTTTGCGGCGCAGCAGATTTCAACCAGTCTGGCAGGTCGCCGAGAATATCACCCGATGCCGATGCGGCATCTTCCACAGGCTGTGCCGCGCCCGCGTTCTCATCAGATGCCAACCATGCAGGTGCCGCGGGTTGTGCTTCACTTTCCTGCAGCCAACGCGGAGTAGAGTCCACTTTCTTAGAAGCCTCCGGCTCTGCTGCCAGCCACGAAGGCAGGTCACCATTGGACGCGAACGGTTCGGACTCAACTGGAGCTGATTCTGTAAAGGGAGCCGCTTCGCTGCTGAAAACGGCTGCTCCACCCAAACCACTCAACCAATCAGGAGTCTCTGCAGATTGATTGAAAGGATCAGCAGGTGTTGCAGGTTGGATCACGGTACTGGCATCCGCCGCCGACATTTGATTTAACCAATCTGGTGTATCCGCCGGAAGATCAAAAGCTTCGGCAGATTGTGTCTGTGCGGCAGAACCTGCATTGGCAGACATTTGGCTCAACCAATCTGGTGTGGAGGAAGAAGACTGCGGCGCAGCATTCGTATCTGCAGCCGGCTGCTTGAACCAATCATTTGTATCAAACGATGTTTCGGCAGGAGGCTCAGGTTTTTCGCCCGCATCGGCAGCCATTTGCTTCAACCAATCCGGCGTCTCATCAGAAACTGGCGGGGAGAAAGATGCATCAAATGCCGGGGTTTTCTGAATGGACGGCTGCTCAGCATCAGTTTCACGGAACCACTCAGTAAGCTCATCTTTTTCTTCCACAACCGGCTCAGACTGGATCCCAGCCAGCCAGGAAGGAACTTCTTCTTCAGCGGCGGCTTCCTGTTGGAAGTCGTCTTTTTTACCGGTTTCCACCCAACGGATGCCACTGGGTTCCGCTTCATCGTGTTTCGGTTTCGGTTGTGCCGCGCCGGTGATGCTGGCGAGCCAGTCGGGAACGTCCTCTTCGTCATCATCCCCTGCCTGAGATTGCAAACCCGCTAAAAAGTCGTTACTTGCAGCGACAGGTTTAGGTTTGGCAGGCGGCGCTTCATTTACAGTAGGTTTTTGTTCAAGCGGAGGTTCTGTCAGCTTCGCAGACTCGCGTGCATCCCTGAGCCATTGCGGCAGGATGGGTTCCAGTTCGCCGGTATCCATGTTTACAGGCGACTGCCCAGGTGTAAAAGCAGATTCACTAACAAGCGGCGACTGACAGCGCTGGCATGTTTTTTGATTAGGCGGGTTCTCAGTTCCACAGACGGGGCAAACGATCATATCAGCCATGTTCTAGTTGCCCCCATAAGGACGATCCACGCCGAACAGAACGCGCAAACCAGTAGTAAGTGTGCCAAGCGCAACACCGATCAAAATCCCGCGCGCGCCGCCCAGCGCCCAGATTTGCGAGATCCATGGGCGAACCAGTGTACCAATGATCGGGACATCTCCAAATGGCAGGGTTGCCGAACCCAGGAAAATAAGCCCGGCGGTGATTACAAATATGATGCTCATGGTATCCGCCCGACGGCGCAAGAGGCGAATAATTGCATATAGCAAGGTAACTGTGAGCAAGCCCATCAGGGTTATTTCGACGGGGATAATGATGCCGTTCAAGGCAATGGCTTGCAAAAACGCATTCTGCGGTTTGAGGATCAAGCCAAAAACAAAAGTGGCGAATAATCCCATAATGAGAATGGCACTGTAAACAGCATCCTTCTCACGACGGCGGATCTTATCGAAATGAACCATGCCAAGGTTAAGGATACCTGTCAACGTTGCCGCCCCAGCAAGGATGACCGCCCAATCAAGCAGAATGATCTGAAAGATCGCTGCGGCTGGGAGGAAATATCCAAGCAGGACGAGAAACCCAACCGTAATGGCAATAAATGCGGTCACAATACGCATCAGATGACCCCCACAAATTTCGCAGCCGCACCGCCCAACAAAACGAGAATGATCAGCCAGCGAAAGATATCCTGCACGGTCAGGCTGGCAGCATGAGCAGTATCTTGATTAAGATATGCCACACCCGCAAAAAGTTCTTCGCCGATCAATGGGTCTTGTGTGCTGGCAAACAGAACGGCCTGCCCCGCCAGGTTATCAGAGGCGCCGATCAAATTGATGTTCGCCCGGTCAGATGCATCGGTCAGCAGCCCTACTTCAGGTCCTACATGCCCGATGATGATATTCGTGGAAACATCTTCATTCTGCGCAATATGCATGGCTCCGGCCGCATAACTGAAGGGAGTCAGACCGGTAACACGCCCCATAGTATGGACGTAGTCCTCTTCAACACCGGCAGCCAGATACCCTGCTTGCAAAGTATCCTGCGTCAGCAAACCCAGCGTTGGGTCACCTGCAGAAGCGACAGCCGGTTTATCACTAACCGAAGTGCGCTCGGCAATATTCCTTAAGAGCGCCAACCCGGCAAATGCAGAACCGCCGCGTGCATCCAACAGGTTGCCATTACCGAGCGAAATATGAAGGCGCTTGCCGTCTTCAATGCTCAAACCCAGGGTATGCACAAGTTTGGTAAAAGCCGCAATTTCACGCAAATGCGCGGGGGAACGCCGCTTCCACAGCGTAATGACAAGTAACAGGAAGGTGGCAACTACAAGGATGGCAGGGGCAATCATGAACTCGCTCCAGGGTAATTTAAAAAGGAGACGAAAGCGCGGGTCTCGGATTCATCTTCAAGCATACCGGCAAGAGCAGAAAGCTGGTCGCTTTTGAAAAAACCCCCGCCAAAATAAATCGCCTGTGCACCGAGCAGAGCAAGTGGACTTCCTGCTTCGAGGAACGAGGCGACAAGATCGTGAAGTTGATAACGGCGCAAGGACTCAGCCCAGCGTTGCCAGAATTCGCGGGTTGACTTCATATTAATGCGAGTATAGCATAATTTTAAGGTTGACCCCGCCATATCCAGCCGGGAAATGTTACAGTTTTGTGAAATTTAAAAAGACCCTAAAGGGTTTCAACCTTTAGGGTCTGATATTTACGGAGCGATCACTGTATCGGGCGGGATCTCCACATCCTTAGGGATGATGACTATACCATCACGCACATACCATTTTTCATGGTCAATATCCGTATTGCGCGGGAAGGGTCGAATGGTCACATTGGATCCAATACGCACGTTCTTATCCAGGATGGCGCCTTCGATATGGCAGTTGGTACCAATGCCAATCGGCAATACACCCGAATCACGTTCAAAATAATCCGAACCCATCACGATACTATCCTTGATGACACAGTCCGCGGCGATCTGGCTGCGAATACCAATAATGGAATGTGAGATATCCGACTTCAACACACGACTGCCTTCGGCGATCAAAACATCCTTGAACTTGCAATCCTCCACGATCGAAGCAGGCAGGTACCGAGTGTCTGTATAGATCGGCAGTTTTGCATCGTAAAAATCGAAGGGAGAATCCGAACGGGTGAGCATCAGGTTGGTCTCATAAAACGAGCGGATCGTTCCAATGTCCTGCCAGTAGCCGTCAAAATCAAAGCCAAAGACCTGATGCGTCTTGATTGCCTGCGGAATGATGTCGCCGCCGAAGTCATCATAGTCCGGAAAGTTATTAATGAAATCAACCAGAACCTTCGTGTTAAACATATAAATACCCATCGAACCAAGGTATGGGCGTTTGGGATCATCCCGGCTGACGAATCGTTTCTGGGTTTCTGGGTCTTTGGGCTTTTCAAAAAAGTCTGATATCTTGCCATCGGATTCACGCTTCAAGACTCCGAAGCGGTCTGCTTCTTCCTTGGCAACCGGCTGCACAGCGACGGTGATATCCGCCTTATTCTCCCAATGGTATTCCGCCATGGCTTTGTAATTCATTCGGTAGAGATGATCCCCCGCCAAAATGAGCACGTACTTTGCTCCAGAAGCCTGGATCTCCATCATCTGTTTACGCACGGCATCGGCAGTGCCCTGATACCAGTCGGCGCTTTCAATGGTTTGTTCCGCCGCCCAGATCTGCACCCAACCCTGGTGAAACGAGTCGAAGTTATACGTGCGGGTAATGTGACGGTGAAGCGACACCGAATTGAACTGCGTCAGGATCGCAATTCGAAATATCTCTGAGTTGATGCAATTGCTGATGGGAATATCAATGAGACGGTATTTCCCCGCAATGGGAACGGCAGGTTTCGATCTCATCTGCGTGAGCGGATAAAGACGCGCCCCGCGTCCACCCCCTAGGATCACTGCCAAAACTTCGTTATACGACGGCATACTGGAACCTCCTGGATTTTTTCGTTCAGGATTGTCGAGCAATGTCCTCTATTTTACACCCTTCATCTTACGAATGCGATGAATTACGTAGGCGATTGGGTATGCCAAAATGATAATAAGGTCAAATAGAGCAAAGAAGAGTGAAAGCTTCATTGCGGGTCTCCTTCCCAAATAAGTTAATTGACCAAATACTGATCATGTACAATTCTTATACGCATTAAGTACAAGAATTGTTGCTACTTTCACATTTTATACCCCCCAATAGGGTAGTCAATATTATTGAGGGGTTCACATATATGAATCAAACGTCCTCCATTTCTGGAGGACGCAGCCCTGGGGGTAGTAAACTACCCGTGCGGTATAATTTGCGTGTGCCGAAGGAGGGAATCGAACCCTCATTCCCGGAGGGAACACGATTTTGAGTCGTGCGCGTCTGCCTATTCCGCCACTTCGGCTCGTTGTCGAACACCCCGCTCTAGCGGGGCGAACGCAAGTATACCACTCCCAAGAACAAGGTCAAGATGAAACTAGGAATTATCGGTCTACCCCAATCAGGCAAAACAACGATCTTCAACGCCATCACCCGTGGCAACGCCCCCACCACCGCCTCCGCCGGACGCATCGAAGTTCACCAGGCTGTTGTGGATGTCCCCGACCCACGTGTGGACCTGCTCTCAAAGATGTTCAACCCGCGCAAGACGATCTACTCCAAGGTGACGTATGCCGATATTGCCGGTCTGGATAGCGGCTCTGCCAAGAGCGGCATCTCTGGTCAATTATTGAACGTCATCAATCAGATGGACGCACTGATCCTCGTAGTGCGCGCCTTTGATAATGATAACGTTGCCCACCCGAACGGCAGCATCAATCCTCTGCGCGATGTGGACACGATGACCAGCGAATTGCTGCTGAATGACCTCATCGCTGTTGAGCGCAAAATGGAACGCCTCGTGGATGAACGCAAAAAAGGCGGTACCGATAAGACCCTCAACGCCCGCCAGACAGAGTTGTTCGAGAAGTTGCACGCTGCACTTTCAGACAGCAAGCCCTTGCGTGACTTGGAATATACCCCCGAAGAAGAAAAAGAGCTCTCAAGCTTCGGCTTACTCACTCGCAAACGCCTGTTGACCGTATTCAACCTCGGCGAGGGACAGTCTGCGCCGGATGCGGATCTCGATCACCCTTCGGTAGCGCTCATGGGGAAGTTGGAAATGGAGATCGCGCAACTTTCACCACATGATGCGGCAGTCTTCATGGAAGAATACGGCATCAAAGAACTCAGCCTAAATCGCATGATCAATGTGTCTTATGAATTACTGAGCGAGCAGACCTTCTTCACCGTGGGTGAAGATGAAGTCCGCGCATGGACGACGCACCGTGGGGCGACCGCGCAGGAAGCTGCGGGCGAGATCCACACCGATCTTTCGCGTGGATTCGTTCGCGCCGAGGTGGTGGCTTATGAAGACCTGACCAGTCTTGGGTCCATGAATGAAGCGAAAGCCAAAGGCAAGTTCCGCCTTGAAGGCAAGGAATACATCGTCAAGGACGGCGATATCATGCACGTCCGATCCAGTTTGTAGATCAAAAGGTGACAGTCATTTTATAAGTGACTGTCACCTTCTAGAATCCATACTTAAGAATGGGTCGAAAAAAATCTGTTTGTGATAAAACACCAATCTAAGGAGATACCATGGCTTATAAACTTTCCAAATGGGACCTTTCCCAACTGTATAGCGGCTATGACAGCCCTGAACTTGAAAATGCGTTCGACATGATCGAAGAACAGGTCGCTTCTTTTGAAGGGGTTCGCAATAAACTGACACCGGATATTTCCACCGAGCAATTTATGGACGTGATGAAAGCCGATGAGACCTCGACCCGTATTGCGAATAAGCTCTATTCGTTCGCAGGCTTGTCGTTCACTGCGGATACGCAAGACCAGAAGGCACAAGCCTTGCAGGCGCGTGTGATGCAGTTCCTGGCGGAAAACCAGAACCGCACCTTGTTCTTCAGCTTATGGTGGAAAGAACTCGATGATGCAAACGCCAAACGCCTGATGGATGTTTCGGGAGATTATCGCTATTATCTCGAAGCAATGCGCTTATACAAGCCGCACACCTTGAGCGAAGCCGAAGAGAAGATCATCAACCTCAAGAATGTGACTGGCGTAAGTGCGCTGGGCAACCTGTACGACTCCATTACAAGCCGTTATATGTTTAAGTTGAAAGTGGGCGGCAAGGAAAAAGAAATGACGGCTGGGGAATTATATTCCTACCGTTACAGCACCGATCCGGCTGTCCGTGCTGCGAGTTATCAATCCCAATTCAAAGTTCTGGCAGAGGATGGCAACATCCTCGGGCAGATCTACCAGACCATTGTGCGCGACTGGCACAGTGAGAACATCAACCTGCGCAAGTTCAAGAACTCGATCGCACCGCGCAACTTGAGCAATGACGTCCCCGACGAGGCCGTGGAAGCTTTGTTGAGCGTAGCACGCAAGAATACGGGCATCTTCCAGCGTTACTTCAAGATGAAAGCCAAGCACCTCGGCATGAAGAAGATCCGCCGTTACGATATTTATGCGCCGCTGGCGGCTTCGAAGAAGACCTATGATTGGAATACTGCCGTCAATATGGTCTTGGATGCATTCCAGGGCTTCTCGCCCAAAGTGGCGGAACTTGCCAAGCGCGTCTTTGACCAGAATCGCATTGACAGCGAAGTTCGTAAAGGCAAACGCGGCGGCGCGTTCTGCTGGGGCTTCCTGCCGGAAGAGACGCCGTATGTGTTGGTCAACTATCAGGGCAACAGCCGCGAAGTGGCGACCTGGCGCATGAACTCGGTCATGCCATTCATGCCATGCTGGCGGAGCATCACAGCACCTACACCTTCCATTCTTCATTGCCGTTGGCAGAAACAGCCTCCACCTTTGCAGAAATGGTCTTGATCGACAAATTACTTTCAGAAGAAAAGGATGAGTCTGTGCGCCGCGACATCCTCTTCAAGCAAATGGATGATGCCTACGCTACGATCATGCGTCAATCGTATTTTGCACTGTTCGAGAAGACTGCCCATGAGCTGACCCAAAAGAACGCCTCGGTGGATGACCTTGCCAATGCCTATCTCGAAAACCTCAAAGAACAATTCGGTGACTCACTTGAGTTGAGCGATGAATTCAAATGGGAATGGGTCGGCATCCCGCACATTTACCAGACTCCTTTCTATGTCTATGCCTATGCCTTCGGTCAGTTGTTGGTCTATGCCTTGTATCAGCAGTTCAAAGCGGAAGGCGAATCGTTCAAGCCGAAGTACCTCAAGATCCTTTCGGCAGGCGGCTCCGAAGCGCCAGAGAAGATCCTGAGCGAAGCGGGCATCAACATCCGCGACCCGAAGTTCTGGCAGGGCGGCTTTGATGTGCTGGAGAAACTGGTAAGCGAGTTGGAAAAGCTGCCAGTTGAGAAAAAGCCTGCCGCACGCAAGGCGGCAAAACCTGCCAAGAAAACCACAGCTAAAAAACCAGCTACCAAAAAAGTTGTGAAGAAAACGTCTGTAAAGAAAAAGAAATAATACAAACAAGAAAAAAGACCCGGTGATGTAGACTGAACCCTTCGAGCAAGACAAAAAAAGAAAGCCCCACTGGTCAAATGGACAGACACCTGGTTTCGTAAGGTGTCTGTCTTGTTTTCAATTGTATCCGTTCATAGTTGTAAAAGTAAATGTATTCATCAATAAGTTGCTCTGTATCTTTAAAGGTGGTTTGCTTGAATTGTCGCAAATATTCCTCTTTGAGGTGTCCAAGAAGTTCTCCATCGGAGCATTATCCCAGCAGTTTCCACGACGCGACATGGAAGGCGTGATGTTATACTCGCCGACAAGGACATGATATGCCTGTGAAGTGTATTGCGTCCCCTGGTCACTATGGAGGACAAGTCCATCAGTGACCTTTTCTTTTTGCTGGGCTCGTTTCAGAGTCTGTGTTACCAGAGCGATCGAATTGGTTTGGTCAAAGACATGTGCCACAATAAAGCCATCGTAGAGATCCTTGATGGTGGACAAATACGCCCAGCCCTGCACGGTGCGAATGTAGGTGACATCCGTGACCCACTTCTGGTTTGGCTTTGTCGCGACAAAGTCTCGATTGAGAACGTTGGGATAGCGATGGTAGGTGCCGATTTCTTCCAGCTTTTTGTACATTTTGGGCTTTCTGGCTTGCGAACGAATACCCAGCTTGCCCATCAGCCGTAAAACAGCCTTGTGATTGATTTGCAGACCCAGTTTTCGCTGGAGATGGATCGTGATCCGCCGATACCCGTAGCTTTTGTGTGAAGCCTCATGGACCGCCTGGATTTTTCTCCATGCGTCCCTGATCCGGGTCTGTTTCTCCCAGTTTCCTCTCCCATGCATAATACGCCGCTCGCGAAACACCAAAGAATTTACACATCGCCTTCACTTCGTATTCTTCCTTATGGTGGTGGATCGCCCGATATTGCGCTGCGCGAGCTGCACTTTCCGCAATTCGGTATGGAATTTTTTTAGGAGTGCATTTTCCATTCGCAGTCGTTCCAGTTCCCGCTCTTCCGCTTGCGATTTCAACGGCCTCCCAATTGGTTTATGAAAGGAGGCTTCCCCTTCCTCTCGATACTTCCGTACCCAAACTTCGATCCGTTCGGCTTTACGGATTTCCAGCCGAGTCGCCACAGCCGCATACGTCAGATGCTCTTCCAGCACCTGGCGCACCGCCTCCTGCTTAATTTCCACCCGATAGTGCTTCATTCCTTTTCGTCCTGACATAAAAGCACCTCCTGTGCTTAGTTTCTCACAGGAGGGCTTTCTTTTCATGTCTGCTTTTCGGGGGTCAGTTCAATGAGCCGGGTCTTTTTTCTACTTCACCGTGACCTGAATGACTGCTGTATCCACGATGTGGTCATTGCGGACAACGATCAATTGCACAGCATATAAACCACTCAAACCTGTTGTATCCCACTCGGCGAGCAGCCCGCCATCCACAGGGGTGTACGTATCTTCTCCCAACTGCACCCATTCCTGCGGATTCAAACCTTTGCCGATCTGCACACGATAGTACATGAAGTCTTCTCCGGTTGCAGTGCCGAGAATAAGCACTTTGCCATCCACATCTGCAAATAATTGTGGGGCAGTGATATTGGCTTTGGGGTTCATAGGCGGCGCTTGAATGGCATCATACGAAGTGGGTGGAAGCGCCACGCCTGTACCCAATGCCCATTCACGCGCTTCATCCGGGATGAGCATATATACACGCTTATCGATCAATTCAGGCGGAGTGAACACCGTGGCAAGCAAACCTGTTTCGCGATTGATGGAGTATTCACGGAACAATGTATCGGCTTGGGTCGGCTCACTGCCATTCAGGAAAACTTCCGTCACCAAATTGGGACATTCGCGGGTTGGCAGCATGCCGGAAGGGTCACAGACAGCCAGCGAAGTAATGTCTTGCGGCGTGCTCCACCCGTCTGTAGGTTTGCCTTCCGAGGCAATTTGCATCAGCGCATTCCACAATACAGCCGGGAAGCGCGGAGTGACCCGCCCGGTCCGGCTTGCTGCGGAGTTGAAAGATCATCTCCATGCACACCTATCCAAACGGCGACAGAAACATACGGTGTCTATCCGACCACCCATGCATCCTTTCCATCCACAGTCTGACCTGGCTTTACACCGGCGGGTCTGCCAAGCTCCAGCACATTCTGTCTGCCCCAGGTATCCCAGCGGGCTGGCTCATCGCTCAAGACATGCGTCATCAAATACGCCATGGCAGGCGTCACCACTGTCTGCGCCTCGGGCACAGACCAATCCAGGATCACGCCATGATCCACGCCTTCGACACGCAGAACCGTCACTGGCGAAAAATCACTGCCGAGGTACTGACCGAACTTTACTCCTTGCACGCCGAAGACACCATACGCACTCGCCAGATCTAACATTGCTGAACTTTCATTAATATCCAACCCAAAGGAAGCAGCGATCTTTGTCACGTTCTCAATGCCCATTTGGGTTTTCAACGTTTCCATGGGGACTTGATAATCATTCACCAATGCTTCACGTAAAGGCAGTGCGCCATGATACTCGCCGTCAAAGTTTTGCGCAGCAACATTGCCGGGAATATCCCACGTTAAGGAAGCTGGACTTAACCCGCGAGTGAAACCTGTAAGATAGACGAACGCATCCAACACCGACCCGGAACTGTGTGCGCTGACCAGAGGCGTTTCTACACCTTGAATGGTCTCCCCTACCAGAGCCAACACCTGCCCGGTCTTGGGGTCGAGGACGACTGCGCTGGCGGATGAATCAGCATAGGTGACATCCGGCGGCAGAGATGGGAGCAGCCGCACCGCTTCACAATCGCTTTGGGGTTCGGGCAGGTCTGCCAAACGGGAAGCGTAAATTTCGGTAACACAGGCAGCGTTCTTTTGCAGGTTGTAATCGAGCGTAGAAATGATCAACAAGCCGCCGCGTTCAATCCGGTCACGCGGAATTTGCGAATCGATCTGAGCGAGAAGCAGGTTCAGAAACGCTGGCGCAATTTCGGGCGAAGAAAGAGGCGTCGTTTCGAAGGCAGGATCTCTGCCAGCGCCTGAGAGGTTTCTTCAGCAGAGACCAGTCCGAGATCACTCATCACATAAAGAAGCTCGCGTCCGCGTTGAACAGCGACTTGCGGCGCATCCAATGGATTGAGCGCGGGCGTTTCACTCACCGCCGCAAGCACTGCCGCCTCGGCAAGGTTAACTCATCCACCGGTCTGCCAAAATAAAGGTGAGCGGCTGCATCCACCCCATAGGCATAGTTGCCAAAGTTGGCGCTGTTGAGATACCACTCCATGACCTGAGTGCGCCCATATTGCGCAGTGATCTGTGAGGCAAGCAGGCGTTCGCGGATGGCACGGGAGATGGATGGCGGCTCGCCATAGAGCAGGAGTCCGCTGACGAGTTTTTGTGCAAGTGTGGGGTGCAGGTCTGAGTTGTTCAAGCCCTCAATTGAATACCCGGAATGCCGCTGGAATTGCGGGTCGGCAGCAGCGATGATGGCATTAACCAGATATGGCGGGATATGCTGTGCATTCTGTTCATTGATGGGAATGTAGCGGCGCGGCGATTCGTTCGGCGCAAAGGTGGCGAGCAACTGCAGCCCGGTACGGTCATAAATGCGGGTGGGTTGGAGCAGGAGTCCATCTGGCGGGTTAAGCAGGCGCGGAAGGATGTTCGTTGATGGCAGGTCGCGGGTAACATCTGCATAAGCAAATGCGCCGAGAATGATGCCAACCCCAAGCACGATCGAAAGAAGCAGCCCCACGCTCAAGATCGCGCCGCGTGAACGGTTCTCGTTCCGTTTTTGCCGGGCAAGCCTGCGTTCACGCCGGGTTCGGAGGATGGGAAGTGTGGAGGGCATGGGGAGTATTGTAAATTAGTAAATTGGGATTTGGTAGATGATAAAATCTGCCACCCCATACAAACAAAGACCTATAAATCCGGCTTTTCCACCTGTATAATATTGGAAATATTTTTTACCCACAAAGTGACGCGAGTTTTTTTCATTCTTTATGAAGATCCGTGGTCCTTGTGGATGACACTCTTATTTCCGATTATTTTATTGTTAA
The DNA here is from genome assembly GCF_016702885.1 of Candidatus Villigracilis vicinus. Classification (NCBI taxonomy): domain Bacteria; kingdom Bacillati; phylum Chloroflexota; class Anaerolineae; order Anaerolineales; family Candidatus Villigracilaceae; genus Candidatus Villigracilis; species Candidatus Villigracilis vicinus. The sequence continues at coordinate 104,176 of NZ_JADJDD010000009.1, read as the reverse complement.
CCAAGCGGCAAGGAGCCATGTATGGCACCAAACATCTTTATGAGTTATTCACGACGCGAAACCGGTTTTGTAGATGATTTAACCCACCGGCTTGAAAAAGCTGATTTCAACATCTGGCTGGACTATCGCGTGCTGGTGCCTGGCACTCCCTGGGCAGGGCAGATCGACAAGGGGATTAAGAGAAGCAGACGTGATCCTCTTTGTCGTTTCCAAGGAATCGCTTTCTTCTCCTACGTAGAGTTGGAATGGCGGCGAGGCTTGAACGATAAAAGCGCATTGTACTGGTGCTCTTTGAAGCCATTCCCTTGCCGCCCGAATTACAAGGTCTTGAATGGGTGGATTTCCCGCAGCAACTACAAAAGAGCGCTAAAACAACTGAGCACTTTATTGAATTCACCAGAACAGAAGATGCGCCCTGTGCCACAATCTGGTTTCAAGGCTCCGCTGGCGATCTGGTTCACCGCAGCGCTGGCGCTGTTCGTGGGGATATTCGTTATTCGCGTTCTGGACGATCTTGCTGCCATTGATCCTGGTGCCGTTTACATGGCGAGTCTTTACGCGAAGCTATAACTTTCAACAGGTACAAAACGCCCTATGGGCACTTCCGATCGGGTTGATCTTCAGCCTTGGGCTTCGATGGAATTCAATGACATCAACATCAGCACTATGAGCGGAATGACAGCCCTTGCCATATCCTCGCAGGTATGCGGCATTCCTTTGGTCATTATTGCGCTCAGTATGCTTTTACGCTCCGCAGCCCTGCAACGCTGGGGCAAGCCCGAAGCCAATATGCCCCTTTTCGCCAATCCATATCATCCGACGAATACAACCCCAGCCCCCATCCCATTTTTCATTGACCATGCGCCACAGGACCGTCTATTTGCAAAAGATATCGCAAAGGGATTGACCCAGTACGGACACAGCCCCGCGGCGGATATCCAGTCGGCAGATGTGGTCTTCGTGCTGATCTCACGCTTCAAAACGGACACGGAAGCTGATCCTGAACAAAAGGTCGTTTTCCCCGTTTTGGTGCAAACTGCACAACCTTCGGAAAAGCTCTCACATGTGCAATGGATCGATTATCGCAAAGGGCTGCGCGGACTTTCCGCACTGGCACAATTGCTGCCCAACCCGGCAAAATTACTGGCAGCCCTTAGTGTGCGCCCAAGCAATGGAGCCCAGATCGTTACACCAAACATCATCACCACCATGATAAATTTTCTGACTGTGATCATTGTCATTGACTTTGGCGCTTTGCTGACCTATCCGCTTGAGTTGTTGAGCAGCGGACTGGCAGATGTACTTACCAGCGACGCATCGTCTGTGGCGTTCTATCTTTTGTGCAAGCAATATGCCTGGTGGCAGCAGGTGTTTTAATCTACTTTATGGTCAAAGCCCTAAGAGAGCGGCGCGGATGGTTCGCATCGATCCCTGCTTTTCTACTTGGACAATTCCTGACCTTCATCACCCTGGGGATCCAAACCTCAACGGCCAACGATATGGATAGCCTTTTAATAAGCTATGGTATAGCCTCCAAAGCGATCTTCCCCGGAATACCTTTTATATTCTTTACGCTTGGCGCATTCTTTATTAACTTTGCTGCTCTCATCCGCATAAATGATATCCACCACTAATTTCCCGCAAAGGTAAAGTAAACCCGGTCGTACTCAATATAACCGTAACGACTTCAGCTCCTAGTGTATGCCGACCTAGGAAACCAGCGAAAAGAGTCCGACAGCTGCTGGCAGCCATGCGTTTGTGGTGCTATGTGACAGGGGATCAATCCTTGTGATTATTTTCCTAAAATTGCTATTTCGAGTAAGTACTGTATACTGAAGTCACTCAATCGGCGTAGACTCTACAAGACTAGGCGCATAAGTTGCAATGCGGTGGATGCAGCTACTCATCGTATATCTAATTTTAGGAGTACCCCCCATGGTCTATATCAATGTCCGTCACACCTGTACCGATTATGCAACTTGGCGCACCATTTTCGACGGGGATGAAACCCGACGCCACGCCGCTGGTGCAACGGGTGTCAAACACGTTTTCCGTGATGTGGACGATCCCAACACCGTCACCGTCATCATCGAATGGGACAATGAAGACAATGCCCGTAAGTTCATGAACGACCCGGCATTGAAGGAAAAGATGCAGGAATCAGGCGTTATCGGCATGCCCGCCGTGCGCACGCTCTTGTCGCAAGCGTAGGATACAACACCTTTTCCTGCTTCTCAATCTTCTCATTCACAGTCATATCTAAAGAAAAGCCCTCGTCTGAAAAAGGCGAGGGCTTTTTATATTACCTTAGCGCATCGAACACATTGAAGGATTTCATGAACTCAGACATGGCTATGTATTCTTCGTGGAAGGGCGCATTCTCAATGTGCATCTCTTCTTCAAAGACCATGGTCGGCTGGGTGTCTGGGTTAAAGACAGTCCATTCAGGTATGGTGCCGCCGTTTGGGTCGCCTGTCTTGGCGAAGTTCGTCCATGCAAGGATCGACTGGTGCATGACGGCATTCCGTGCGGCATTATCCTGTTCATCACGCGGTTCGCCGATGAAGTCGAACCCAGCCTGAGTGTTGACACTGCCAAAGACGAATGGCAGTTCGGCGCCGTGCGGAGAGCGGCGGTCCTGACAGGGCTGCTCAGGCAGATTGATCGGATAGTTAAAACGGTAATAGTACGTGTTGGCAACTTCAGATTGCTTTGATGCCACATTCAGGGCATCGACACGGAAAGCATAATCATCGCCCATTGCCAGGATGATGTCGCCTTCTGATTTCCATACCCGTTGCGGATTCTGAGCATATAGATCATACAGTTCTTTTACCTTCGGCTCGATGGTCGGGTCGATCATGGTGAAAAGATTTTCTTTTATGGTCTGTTCGCAGATGTGACTATCGGGCGTATCGTAGAACGACCAATAACTCAACTCGTCTGCCATGTTGCCGATCATCAACTCGATGCCAGCGGTGTTACCAGACGCGATCGCTTCGAGCGGACTCTGCTTGACCACGAAATCGCTTCCGTAGGTGGGAGCAAAAATGAGGTCAGAAAGAGGCGAACCGACTGCGCTCAAGACTTGATCCTGGATGTACATCAAGGCGCGGGTCGGGGCTTTTGTCCAAATGAAGGGAGAGGTGATCCCCGTTTGATCTTTGATGAGATTGGCGATCGCCTGTGAATTTTCAGCAGTATGCAAAGGGGACCCGCTCATGACAATGGCACGTTTGAACAGGTCTTGCGGATGTTCAGTGCCGAGCAGGGAAAGCAGGCTGGCGCCCCCAGCCGATTCGCCGAAGACCGTGATATTTGCGGGTCGCCGCCAAAAGCGGCTATGTTGTCTTTCACCCAGCGCAAGGCAAGGATCTGATCTTCGATACCGGCATCGGCACTGCCTGCATATTCCGCGCCGCCGATCGCCGAAAAATCAAAGAAGCCCAATATGCCCACACGATAGTTGATGGTGACCACGATCACATCGCCTTCTTTGGCGATGACACTGCCGTTGTAGAGATCTTCTTTGCTCGAACCGCCCACAAACCCGCCCCCGTGGATGTAGACCATGACGGCTCGTTTCTCTTGAGAATCGGATGGCTTCCATATGTTCAAATACAGACAGTCTTCATTATTCAATTCTTCGTTCGGGTCGTGGATAACCACGGGGTCATACGCTTGCGGGCAGAACGCGCCAAACTCGTAGGCGTTGAAGGTCTTCTGCCACGGTTCATGCGCCACCGGTGACTTGAACCGCAGGCTGCCGACTGGCGGCTCTGCGTAAGGGATTCCCAGAAAGACATCCAACCCATTTTGCGTAAATCCGCGGACGGGACCGCTGGTTGTTTGAACATCCCCCGTAGTGACACTTTCTTTGGGCAGCGTCTTCACATCGGTATAACTTCCATGCCGCCAGAACAACGATCACTATCCCCACCATCGAAAAAATATTCTTTTTCATCCATACCTCTTTTAGACAGGTTTATCAATATAAACCCCCAGTATGTCGGTACTGATGCGCTTCTTGGGAAACTCAAATGGATTGGTGCCATCCACTTGTAAAGTATAAAGAAAAAATGTTCATATTTGATTTGAAAACATTACTTTGATCTTCCCCACCACAGCGGACAGACTCCTCACGACCTCATCATTATTGAATCTGACCACCCTCAGTCCAATCTTGCTCAACACCTTCTCGCGCCGTTCATCTTCCTCTTTCTGCAGATCGTGGACATCTACCCCCACCCTTCCTCCCCCAAATCCGACAATAAAAAGTCTTGATAATTACCTAAAGTCTCAATGTCGGATTTGGGGGAGGTGCCCGCTAGGGCGGAGGGGGTTCTACCCCGCCCTCGTAAACCGACTATATCTCCATTCCAACGCCTCCCTGCTTGGATAGTGACTCTTCGAACTCGGCAAAATCAGCTTGGACTTGTGCAGTCCTTTCAAGCCATGCTGCAAAACGGAACCATCTTCCTCTTCCAAAATATCTGCGCGGACTTGGATAACGTAATCAGGCGTTACGCCGATGATAAAGGCATCGTAAGCGGAATGATGCAGCTTGCACAGCGACAATCCATTCTCGATCGTGGACTTTCCTTCGGGCATATTGTCTGGAATGATATGGGCGGCATCGAGCAATTCGCGATATTTCAAGCGGCACAAAATCCGTTCTCGTCCGCGAGTCTGTGACAAAGTCCGTTGACCAATCTTCCCTCGCCCGTATGGAGTTGAACTATTACACAACCAAAAACTCCGAGTTACCTCGGAGTTCATTCTTTTCAGCGACTGGTGAGACTTGTTGGACTTATGCATGGACAATTACATGCTCTCGTGTCAATTCCACATATCGGTTTTCAGTCAATGCTGTGATTAACTGGTCAAAATTGGCAATCAATAAAGTTTCCAGTTCAATGTTTCTTATATTACCCGTGGAAATTAGCAACAATTTCTGCGGGCGGTCTTGAAGCCAGAAAGAACTGCTGAAATCGGAATCTTTGGTTGTGATGACACAGTTATTTTGCTCGGAATAATCCAAAAGCGCAGAGTCTGCAGTTGCATTTCCTTCTGGCAATTCCAATGTATGGACAGCGCTATGCCCGCGATCTTGAAAAATGCGGGTGATACGTCTGGGAAGATTGGCATCGATCAGAAAATTCATGCGTTGACCAAACTCATCCGCTTGACCTGGCTTAATCGTGCAGCGTAAAACAAGACTGCTTGAATATCGGCGGCTTCCAAGTCTTCATAATCTGCAAGGATTTCTTCGTTGGTCATACCTGAACTGAGCGTTTCAAGCAGCCATTCCACAGAGTAACGCAATCCACGGATAGTGGGTTTCCCAAACGCCATGTTGGGGTTGATGGTAATTCGGCTAAGGAGTTCTTGATTTGTCATAAGTAAAATCTCCTGATCCAATGATACACGATTTTATCTTCCCCACCACAGCGGACAGACTCCTCACGACCTCATCATTATTGAATCTGACCACCCTCAGTCCAATCTTGCTCAACACCTTTTCCCGCCGTTCATCTTCCTCTTTCTGCAGATCGTGGACATCTGCCCCCACCCTTCCTCCCCAAATCCGACAATAAAAAGTCTTGATAATTACCTAAAGTCTCAATGTCGGATTTGGGGAAGGTCCCGCTAGGGCGGAGGGGTTCCCCGCCCTCGTAAACCGACTATATCTCCATTCCAACGACTCCCTGCTTGGATAGTGACTCTTCGAACTCGGCAAAATCAGCGTGGACTTGTGCAATCCCTTCAAACCATGCTGCAAAACGGGACCGTCTTCTTCTTCCAAAATATCTGCGCGGACTTGGATAATGTAATCGGGAGTTACGCCGATAATAAAGGCGTCATAAGCAGAATGATGCAGCTTGCACAGCGACAATCCATTCTCGATCGTGGACTTTCCTTCGGGCATATTGTCTGGAATGATGAGGGCGGCATCGAGCAATTCGCGATGTTTCAAGCGGCACAAAGCCCGTTGACCAGCTCTTCCCTCCCCGTTTGGAATTATTCTTCTGCCAAATATCGATCCAAAAACTCGCGCGGCTTCAAGACTTCAATTCCCTGATAACCAGAAACTTTCAACAAATGCTTATCTCCGCTGACAATGACTTTGCTGTCGCTCGCCAACGCACAAGCAAAGAATTTATCGTCGTCAGGGTCTTCACAGACAGGTTCACTAAGTTCCACGGGCTGATAGACTTTAGCGTGTTCAATCACAAATGTGAGAATAGGATTCAAATCCACCTTTGGGCGTTCCGCAGACAATATCTCACCGACCCTGCGATACTCGTCCAAAATTTCCTGTGAGACGACTAGCTCAAACTCGCCAGATTGCCATGCTTTCAGGATTTGATAAGGCGGACCACTAAAGAAGACCCCAGAGACAAATACATTCGTATCCATCACAACTTTCAAGTCCAGAACGATCTTCATTTCTTGCCCCGTGCCTTTGCAACCGCGGACGTGACATCTGCCTCGGTTAGCCCCGCTTCTTTGCCTGCTGACGTGCCTGCTTGATCAGTTCATCGGACGACTCATATCAGGCAAGTTGACCACTTTCAAAACGACTACATCTCCTTCGCCAACGACAAGGAATTGTGCACCTTCTTTCAGGTCAAGCTGCTTACGAATGGACTCAGGAATAACGACCTGTCCCTTCGATGACATGCGAGTGGTAGCTAATGTTTCCATGATTTACTCCTTCTTACTAGTAAGATTATAGCATAGAGCAAGGATGAAGTATGAGTGAAGTATGAGTGAAGAATGATGAATAATGTCTCGGTTGCAGGAACAATGCCCATCGCCGAGTCTCCCCTTGCGTAGCACCCTGTGGGCAAATCCGACGATTCAATTGCTCAATTTTCAACCTAAATTTTCGTTGTCGTATTTGGGGGACGTGTGCCCTTTAGGGTAGATGTCCGAAGGACAGAGGGGGTTCCTCTTCCAAAATATCTGCGCGGACTTGGATAATGTAATCAGGGGTTACGCCGATGATAAAGGCATCGTAAGCGGAATGATGCAGTTTGCACAGCGACAATCCATTTTCAATCGTGGACTTTCCTTCGGGCATATTGTCTGGAATGATATGGGCGGCATCGAGCAATTCGCGATGTTTCAAACGGCACAAAGTCCGTTGACCAACTCTTCCCTCCCCGTTTGGATTTTATAACTATAGCGCTTGACGTTTAGTGCGACGCTATATAATATCCCTGTGATTAAACCTTCAAAGACGCCGAAACGGAGAAAATTTATCAACGTGAGCGTTCGCGAAAATTACCATCCGATATTCAGCAAGTTGCGTTGCGTAAATTAAGAATGATTAACAATGCCATTAACCCTCGATGACTTGAGAGTCCCGCCTGCGAATCGACTTGAAAAACTCAGTGGTGACCGCGCAGGGCAACACAGCATCCGAATTAATGACCAATGGCGAATCTGTTTCGAGTGGCGCGGCAGTGACGCGTTCAACGTTGAAATAACAGATTACCATTAGAAGGAGCAAGAATGACCGACAAACTCTTATCCATCCACCCAGGCGAAGTTCTGTTGGAAGAATTCATCAAGCCAATGAACTTGAGTCAGAACCGCCTTGCCATTGACATCGGCGTGGACGCACGCCGCATCAACGAGATTGTCCTCGGCAAGCGTGCCATTTCCGCAGACACTGCCTTGCGTCTTTCGCATTTCTTTGGCAACTCTCCTCAATTCTGGATGGGTCTACAATCTCAATATGACCTTGATGTTGCCGAAGATCAACTCGGCAAACGGCTTGATCGTGAAGTCCGCCCATATGTAATGGCTGGATAAAACAAAGAGCGATCTCTTGCAGGTCGCTCTTTTCATTTCTCAATCATCTCATTGATCTTCCCACCACTGCGGACAGATTCCTCAAGACCTCATCATTCCCAAAGCCCTGAAACGGCAATCCTCAGCCCCATCTCACGCAACACCTTTTCCCGCCGTTCATCTTCCTCTTTATGCAGATCGTGGACATCTACCCCCACCCTTCCTCCCCAAATCCGACAATAAAAAGTCTTGATAATTACCTAAAGTCTCAATGTCGGATTTGGGGAGGTGCTTAGGGGCGGAGGGGGTTCTACCCGCTCTCGTAAACCGACTATATCTCCATTCCAACGCCTCCCTGCTGGGATAGTGACTCTTCGAACTCGGCAAAATCAGCGTGGACTTGTGCAATCCCTTCAAACCATGCTGCAAAACGGGACCGTCTTCCTCTTCCAAAATATCTGCGCGGACTTGGATAATGTAATCAGGCGTTACGCCGATAATAAAGGCATCGTAAGCGGAATGATGCAGCTTGCACAGCGACAACCCATTCTCGATCGTGGACTTTCCTTCGGGCATATTGTCTGGAATGATATGGGCGGCATCGAGCAATTCACGATGTTTCAAGCGGCATAAAGTCCGTTCTCGTCCGCGAATCCGTGACGCGAAGCAGTCCGTTGACCAACTCTTCCTGGAGTTATAGAAATCACTCAACAACTTCATCTTTTAGGTTTGCAAGTTCTTTCTCATTTACATTCCACCTAATTTGAATTGTTGAAAATACATTCTTTTAGGATTAAGCAGTTTTGCTGGGTTTTTAATTATTTGGACTAATGGCTGAGAAGATATTCTTCTAACTATGGCTAGAAAATAGAATCACCTTTTTTCTAGCAACATCCCATTCTTTACTTGTAAATACAACACCACCATCTTCATCAATCAAACCCTTTACTTCCACAAAACAGCTTGAAGCATCTTCTTTAATTTCAAAATCATATCCAACACCATAATCGCGACGATCTATCAGCATTCCAGACATTGGCTTCATAGTTTGCTGGTGATATTTAATAAATATTTCCTCAGCCTTGCGTCCAGTAATTCCTCTCACAATAAAAGGTGTATTGTTTTTTTTGCTTTTATCACCTTTTGCTATACTATCAACCAGGGAAGAAACTTCAGGTATTGCATTGAAGTTTGGATTTGTAAGTATCTCAAAAACAATATCTCTCAACTCCTCTTCTTCAAGATCCTGAAAAGATTCAACAACTTTTGCCCTACTACTACGAAGTGGACGTTGATACCAACCAACTCTTTGATTATCATGAATGGGGTCAAATTCATCACGCATATTCTTGACCGAAGCAGGTTTTACTCCAAGAATTTTCCCAATCTCTTTGTGCGTCTCATTACCAGATACGTAACCTAAATTTTTGTAAGCCAAGTCATCATATTTTGACAAATAATACCCAATAATTAAAGCAAGTATATGATTATGCTTCATGATATATCTCCCAATTTGCTTATCGGAAAAACTTCCATAACTTTCCAGCTACTTTCTCTGGAATTTTCAACTCGTGTTCCCACACTCGCACAACTTTCCATCCTGCTTTTTTCAATTCGCGAGAAGCCAATTTATCTCTATCTTTGTTTCCTTGTAGTTTCTTCGCCCAAAATTCCTGATTATTCTTTGGGAGATTGGAATGCTTGGGCAGCGGACATCCATGCCAGAAACAGCCATCTACAAACAAAGCGATTTTCTGCTTTGGAAAAATAAAATCAGGCTTGCCCATCTTTCCATTTCACTGTATCCTTACACAATAAACAAGATAACTCCTCAAAATAGAGAAAAAAAATGAGACGAGCATATTATTCGGACACCATCTCTGATTTTCAAAAAAGAAATAATGATGAAATCCTTGGCAAACTTGCCCAAGGAAATGATTTTTCGCTAGAGCAGACTCAACGAAATGCATGGTTAGAAGAAATCCGTATTTTGAAGCAAGTTTTACAGCCTTACAATGGCTCAATCTATTTCGAATATTCAATTCCTAGAATGGGACGCAGAATCGATGTAGTTCTAATCATTAGTTCTGTAATTTTTGTACTTGAATTCAAAGTTGGAGAAAAAGAATTCCCGACTTATGCGATTGACCAAGTTTGGGATTATGCTCTTGACCTGAAAAACTTCCACGAGACAAGTCACCATTCTTTTATTGCGCCTATCTTGATTGCCACAAATGCAAAGGTAAATTCTGCTGTAATATCCACCACGCTGCATAATGATAAGTTACTTATCCCAATAAAGAGCAATGAAGGTTTACTTTCCCAAGTTTTAGCGGATGTATTGAACTTCGTCGATGGTGACGAAATAAACTCAACTCTTTGGGAATCTGGTCGCTATCAACCAACGCCTAACATTATCGAAGCAGCAATGGCTTTATATAGCGGACATTCCGTCCAAGAAATTTCTAGAAGTGACGCGAGCGCAATAAATCTAAGCCAGACATCAGATGCCGTTTCTGAAATCATTCAATTTTCAAAAGAGAATTCTGCAAAATCTATTTGCTTTGTGACAGGGGTTCCAGGTGCAGGGAAAACATTGGTTGGATTAAATATTGCTACAAAGCATATTGATAAAGACAACGACCTGTACAGTGTTTTTCTGTCTGGAAATGGACCGCTTGTAGACATACTGCGCGAAGCATTAGCGCGAGATAAAGTACAAAGAGGGAAAGAGCGTGGGCAGAAAGTCAAAAAGGAAGCAATGAGTGAAGTAAAGATGTTTATTCAAAACGTCCATAACTTCCGTGATGAAGGCTTGATTGATATGAAAAAGCCTCCCATTGAGCATGTTGCTCTTTTTGATGAAGCACAACGTGCTTGGGATTTGCAGCAAACAGCAAATTTCATGCACAGAAAGCGTGGTCATTCAAATTTCCATGCTTCGGAACCTGAGTTTTTGATTTCCTGTCTTGATCGTCATCCTGATTGGGCAGTTGTTGTTTGTTTAGTAGGTGGTGGACAAGAGATTAATACTGGAGAAGCAGGTATTAGCGAATGGATCGAAGCGCTTGAACGCTCTTTTCCAGATTGGCACATGTATATTTCTTCACGCCTTACTGATAGCGAGTACGGAACAGAGAAAGTTTCAGAAATAATCAAAGGTCATAAAAAGCTACATTCAAAGATGAGTTACATCTCTCTGTCTCAATGCGTTCTTTTCGTGCAGAGCATGTGTCACTTTTGGTAAAGCAAATTTTAGATTTACAGCCCGAAGAAGCGCAAAAGACTTTGGAGAAAATCAAAGGCAAATATCCTATCGTCCTAACGCGCGACCTAGCAAAGGCGAAGCAATGGTTGAAAGCACAAGCGCGTGGATCAGAACGATATGGAATTGTAGTTTCATCACAAGCGGAAAGGCTGAAACCACATGCAATTGATGTCAAATCACCAGTTGACCCCATTCATTGGTTTTTGGATGGAAAAGACGATGTGCGGTCTTCATACTATCTTGAAGATGTTGTAACAGAATTTCAAGTGCAAGGGCTTGAACTTGATTGGGCTTGTGTAACTTGGGATGCTGATTTTCGTTACACTCCAAACGGCTGGGAGCATTTTTCCTTTGTAGGCGATAGATGGAATCGGATTAGGAAACCTGAAAGACAAACTTATCTGAAGAATGCGTATCGTGTTCTCTTAACTCGCGCAAGACAAGGGATGGTGATTGTTATCCCATCTGGAGATAAAGAAGACCACACCAGAAATAGCGATTTTTACGACCCAATATTTGACTATTTATCAGGATTAGGGTTTGAAATTATCTAACTGAATACCCAGTCCGCGATGAGCGGACTTCGTAAAAATAGCACGGGGATTAATCCCCGTGCGGGCTAACAGCCAAGCATCTTTCTATCATGTATAAAGAATCCCCAAAAATATACATGACAAGGCGTTCGTGTATAGAAAATTGTGTTTTTTATAGGTGAGGTGGGTTGCGGGTCACAATCGGCGGAGCGGAGGCAGGAATTGCCGATGAGCCTGTCAGCAGGTCAAAGAGCGGCAGGTTAACATAATAATTGCTGCGCCAGATTTTTTCTTTTTTCAAAAAACCATTCTCTGCCAGCGTGTCGAGATATTTTGCCGCCGTTAAGCGCGTGACATTGATATCTGCCATGAGGAATTCGATCTTGGTATAAGGATGGCGAAACAAGTTGTTGATCAGATCCTGGCTGTACATTTTAGGATGATTGGCGCGGATGCGGTGTTTGTAATCCATCATCAAATTACGAATGCCATCCACCAAGGAAATGGTTTCGCGGGCTGTAGTCTCAACAGCATCAAGCATGTATAAAATCCACGCATCCCATTCGCCTGTATCACGCACAGACTGTAATAGTTGATAGTATTCCGCTTTATTAGCAATGATATAACGACTCAAATAAAGAATGGGTATGGACAGTAGATTTTCAAGCACAAGATAAAGGATGTTGATAATACGTCCTGTACGCCCATTACCATCATAAAAAGGGTGAATGCTCTCAAACTGAAAGTGAATGACCGCCATTTTCACCAATGGGTCAGCATCATGAAAATCCTTTTTGTTGATGTATTCGATCAAGTTATCCATCAGGCGCAGGACGGTTTCATGGTCTTGCGGAGGTGTGTACACGATTTCGCCTGTCAGGTCATTTACCAAGGTTGTTCCTGACAATTTGCGAAATCCTACATCATTCTTTTCCAAACATCTTTGAATTTCAAGAATATGATTAGCAGTCAATAAACGGTTCTTTTTTACCAGACCAAAACCATGTTGCAAGGCTTCAATATAACTCTCCACCTCTTTGGTCTCTGCAGTTTGGAGCGTATCGGCAAGTAATTGGGCTTTATATAGTTCATCGTGAGTCGTGATGATATTTTCCACAGCAGAACTGTCTTTAGCCTCCTGCAATGCCAGCGTGTTGATAAGTATTCCCTGATTGGGAATCGTTGCAGCAACGCCTTTGAGTTCAGCCAGATACCGATGTGCAGAAGCCAGCTTTTTCAAAATGGCATTGGATTCATATAAGTTTTTTGGCGGTAAGGGCTGAACTTCAAAGCTCATTGTTGTGTTTCTCCAACTTTACATAGGCTCTTGGGAAAATTATAACCTGCTATTGGTGTTGCATCCCCATGCGGGCTAACAACTTAAGACAAAGCCTCTCGAAACCGAACCAACCTCCCCCGTCGAAAGAAGCGGTTGAGGTTTTCATCCCAATTCCCAAACCACCGATTCCCCAAATCCCCACCCCCTTCATCTGATACAATACGCCCCGTCCAATTACTAATCTCTAATCATCCAATCTCTATTATCGGAAAATACCATGGCAAACGAATCCCTAGTCATCTACTCCATGAACAAAGTGGGGCGACTCATCCCCATCAGCAACAAAATGATCCTGCGCGATATTTCGCTCGGCTTCTACTTCGGCGCCAAGATCGGCGTGCTCGGTCTTAACGGCGCGGGCAAATCCACCTTGCTGCGCATCATCGCAGGCATCGACAAAGACTACATCGGCGAGATCTCGCAAGCCAAAGGCTACACCTACGGCTACCTCGAGCAGGAACCCAAACTCGACGAAACCAAAACCGTCATCGAATGCGTCAAAGAAGCGGTGCAGCCCATCGTCGATATGCTCGCGCGCTTCGATGAGGTCAACGCCAAATTCGCCGAACCCGATGCCGACTTCGACGCCCTCGTGGCAGAGCAAGCCAAACTGCAGGAAGAACTCGACAAGCACGACGCCTGGAATCTCGACAGCCGCCTCGAACTCGCCATGGACGCCCTGCGCTGCCCGCCGTCGGATACGCCCATCAAGGTCTGCTCAGGCGGAGAAAAGCGCCGCGTCGCGCTCACCCGACTCCTGCTCACTGAACCCGATGTTCTCCTGCTCGACGAACCCACCAACCACCTCGACGCCGAATCCGTGGCGTGGCTCGAACATCACCTGCGCGACTACAAAGGCACCGTCATCGCCGTCACCCACGACCGCTACTTCCTCGACAACGTCGCAGGCTGGATCCTCGAACTCGACCGCGGCTACGGCATCCCCTACAAAGGCAACTACTCCTCCTGGCTCGAACAAAAACAAGAGCGCCTGCGCCTCGAAGAAAAGCCGAAAGCCAGCGCCAAAAGACTCTCAGCCGCGAACTCGAATGGATTCGCATGGGCGCCAAGGCGCGTCAGGCAAAGGGACAAGCCCGCGTCACCGCCTACGAAAAATTATTGGGGCAAGAAGCCGAAGCACGCCGCGAAGAACTGGATATCTACATCCCGCCTGGTCCGCGCCTCGGTGATCTCGTTTTTGAATTTGACAAGGTGACCAAGAGCTACGCCAGTCCCGACCAACGGGGCGGCGACCGCCTCATTCTCGACGGGTTTTCTGCCTCTATTCCTCCAGGCTCTATCGTCGGGATAATTGGTCCCAACGGCGCAGGCAAGACCACCCTGCTCAAGATGATCACAGGCAAAGAGAAACCCGATAGCGGCACCATCAAGATCGGTGACACCGTCAAATTCTCCTACGTCGACCAAACCCGCACCCTCGACCCTGAGAAAACCGTCTACGAAGAAATTTCAGGCGGCGCAGAAAATCTTGAGCTTGGCAAACGCAAAGTCAACGCGCGCGCTATGTCTCATCCTTCAACTTCGCAGGCTCAGACCAGCAAAAGAAAGTCGGCATCCTTTCAGGCGGAGAACGCAACCGCGTGCATTTAGCCAAGACCCTCACCGAAGGCGCCAACGTCCTGCTCCTCGATGAACCCACCAACGACCTCGACGTCAACACCCTGCGCGCCCTCGAAGAAGCCCTCAACGAATTCGCAGGCACCGCCCTAGTCGTCAGCCACGACCGCTGGTTCCTCGACCGCATCTGCACCCACCTCATCGTCTACGAAGGCGACTCGGTAGCGAAGATGTACATCGGCAACTGGTCCGATTACGAAACGATGATGACGGAAAAGTTTGGGAAGGATTTGACTCCGCATCGAGTGAAGTATCGCACATTGAAGAGATAAACCTAATCATGTCACCCTCCCGAAGGACACACCGTACTTGCGTTCGGTGCAAGTGTCGGACGATGTGAGCGACAGCGACACATGCACCGCGCTGCGGATGCAGTGCCGGTGAGGATCTCTTACACCGTCGTAGAGATTCTTCGGTCGCAAAGAACGCTCCCTCAGAATGACATATTGCCCGTAGGGGCGGGGTCTCCCCGCCCCTTTTTATCTGCATCCCCTGCTCCCAAAAGTGACAGTCACCTGTGAGGTGACTGTCACTTTTTATATCCTTGACAAAATTTATTTACCTAATATAATTAGAAAAAACTAACAATATTAGATAAATGAAAAAAACCCAAACTCCCGTCCCCCCGCGTACAACGCAACCGCGAAGCTGCGACCCAAGCTATTCTCGATGCCGCCCGCGCCATCATGCGCGAAGAAGGCGTGGCAGCCCTCTCCATGCAAGAGCTCGCCCGCCGCATGGACATGCGCGCCCCGTCCCTTTACAACTACTTCTCCAGCAAAGCCGAAATTTACGACACCCTCTTCCGCCTCGGCTTCACGATGTTCGATGCGCACATCAAGGAATTGATGCAGACCTCCACAGGTCTACATGACGAACTACGTATCTACATCGAAGGCTATATGTCCTTCGCGCTGGAAAACCCGGATCTCTATCAACTCTGTTTTGAGCGTCCCGTGCCGGGCTTTGTCCCATCCAAAGAAAGCCTCGCCTTAAGTTTTGGCATCCTCAACCAAACTTATCAGCACGCCGATCAATTCAAAAAGCAATTGAACACCAAACTCACGGGTCAACAGATCGTCGATACGGTCATCGCCATCTCTCACGGTCTCACCGCCATGCATCTTGCAAACGAGCCGCACCTTCCCATCGGGCAGGGACGCTTCGGCTCTTTAATTCCCGTCGTCTTATCCATCCTTGAAAAAGCCATGCCCATCAAAGGAGAATCTTAATGAACGCTGCTATTTCCCCTTCGACTATTGCCAACGCCGAATCCATTCCCTACACCAATGCGGATGAAGCCCATCGCCTCTTGACCACCGCCCTGAGTCGCTTCTTGACTCTTCAGATCTCTCCACGCTGACGATTGGTCCAAACCCACCGCATGCACCGCGTGGAATGTGCATGACATGCTGGCGCATCAAGCGGGCGGATATGCCAGCGGCACAAGCTACAAGGAAATGATCCGCCAGTACACCAGCAAGCCCAAGCCGGGTCAATTACCTGAGGATGCGATCAATGATTTACAAGTTGGCGAACGCGCCGATAAAACTCCCGCAGAATTGATCGCCGAATTGAAACAAGTTGGCGAAAGTGCCGCACACAACTGGGCGTACGGTTTCAATGCCATCAAGTGGATCGCCACCCCTCACCCCGTCGGCGGATTCATGCCCATTCGCCATCTCATGTGGGTCATCCACAGCCGCGATACCTGGATGCACCGCCTCGATATCTGCCGTGCCACGAACCGTCCCTTCGAGCAGACCCGTGAACACGATGGTCGCATTGTGGAATTGGTTGTGTTGGATACAGCAAAGAAGTTGAATAAAAAACTTAACGGTCAAACCATCACATTATCACTGACCGGCATGGCAGGCGGAACATGGCAAATCGGCAAAGGCGAGCCTGCAGCCGAAATGGAAATGGACGCGCTCGATTTCAACATCTTCGTTTCGGGGCGTTTCTCGTATGAAGAAGGCATGAAGCGCGCGAATATATCAGGAGACACAGCGCTCGTAAAAAACGCGTTCAAAGACTTCTTGATTCTTTATTAAGTTCTACGCCAAACGAAAGAGACAGCCTCATGATGGGGCTGTCTCTTTTTATTTTCTAGAAAACAAATGTTGTTTTAATAAATTACTTCACTTCCGTCCACAGTTGGTCAAAGATGGAGGCATTTTCTGGGGTGAGGGATTTGAGCCAGTGTCCGTTCGTGACGGCTTCGGCAGGGACACTGGAGATGTTGGATTGCATGTAACCTGCGTACACATCGGGCTGATTCGCCTTGGCGTATTCGACCGCAGCTGCATTCGGGTTCGAGCCGCTATGGTCACGCATGACCATCCAGAAGACATCGGCTTGGTTGAGGTAGTTGAGCCAGGCATAGGCGGCATCGGCATGGGGCGCGTCTTTCATCACGGCGAAATTATCCTGCCAGAGGATGACGCCTTCGCTGGGATACACATATGCAAAGGCGGGTTTCTCAATGACGGTGGTGAACGCTTCGGTGCTCCAGATGATGCCGAGGTCTGCTTCGCCGCTGATGAGCGCGGTCTTCGGGCTGTCTGAGTCAAAGATGCGGATGTTGGCGGTCAGTTCCTTGAGTTTGGCTTTGGCTTCGTCGAGTTGAGCGGGGTCGGTGGAGTTGGCATCGTAGCCGAGGGCGAGCAGGGTGATGGTAATCATCGTGCGCGAGTCGTCCACGGCAATGATGTGACCGGCGTATTCGGCATTCCACAAATCAGCGTAGGAGGTCGGCGGAGTCTTGACGGTTTCGGTGTTGTAGACGATGCCCGTTGAGCCACCCTGGTATGGCAGGCTGAATTTATTATCAGGGTCGAAGGCGGGATTCAAAAACGCAGGGTTGAAATTGCTCATCACGCTCAGTTGAGATTTGTCGAGTTCGGCGAACAAATCTTTTTCGACCATCAACTGCACCATGTCATCACTCGGTTGGACGATGTCATAGCCGGATGCGCCGCGTTCCAACTTGGCGAGTTGTTCGCTTTGGCTGGCAAAGGTATCGTGATTGACCGTCACGCCGTAGGCTTCTTCAAAGCAGTTGATGATGTCATCGGGAATGTATTCAGACCAGGTGAACATGTTGAGTTCTTTGGAAGTCACTTCCACTTTCGGAGAAGGCTGGGGGCAGGCAGAGTCTGAGGCGGGGGCTTCTGCTTGGGGCGCGGGAGTAGAGGCAGACCCACATGCGGTGAGAATCAAGATTGGGACGAGAATCAGGCTGAGGTTAAGTAAGATGCGGGTGTTCTTCATTTCAAATCTCCTTGGGTGGGCTTGATTTTTCGGAGGGGTGTTTCCTCCATCCATTCTGGCGCTTCATCACCAGACCATTTCTGAAGAATGTTTCCGTACACAGACGGGCGGCGCTGGTGCAGGAGCGGGAAGTGCCAGCGCCACTCTTTGATGACGTCGCGGCTGACTTCTGCGATGATGACTTCGGTTTTATCGCGCGAGGCGCGGGCGAGGATGCGTCCATCGGGTCCACAGACAAAACTACTGCCATAAAATGTGACGCCGTTCTCCGAGCCGACGCGATTGATGGCGGCGATGAAAATTCCATTGGCAATGGCGTGACCGCGCATGACGGTCTCCCATGAGTCTTGCGTGTCCATCACATGGTCTTCGGGTTCGTCGCCAATCGCGGTGGGATAGACGATGAGCTCCGCGCCGCCGAGGGCGTAGATGCGCGCAATTTCTGGATACCATTGGTCGTAGCAAGTGGGCGTGGCGATGGTGAGCGCGTCGAGTTTGACGACAGGGAATTGGTCGCTGCCTGCGTAGTAGTCGGTTTCGTGATAGCCGTTGCCCGATGGGATTTGAATCTTGCGCGTCACGCCGACGAGCGCGCCGGTTTCATCGTGGACAGTGGCGGTGTCGAACAGATTTCCATCCTGCGCTTCTTCATATAAACTGCCGACGATTTTGACTTTGTGAGTCTTTGCCATTTGACTGAAGAACCGCTCCGACTCTCCGCCGGGAATTGGTTCTGCAAAGTTGAATCCATCTGGCTGACGGGCGCCGGGGAAGTAAGGGATAAGCGAGAACTCTGGCAGGCAGACGAGTTCCGCTCCGCGCTGCGCGGCTTCGGCGATGAGGCTGCGGTATTGGTCTTTCATTGAGTCCATGCTGCCGGAGTAGGCAAGTTGGATGAGGGCAATTTTCATATTGGCTCCTTTTTTGAAACCACGAAGTGTCACAAAGGGTCACGAAGGGAAACCTTTTAAAAACCTTTGTGTACCTTAGTGACCCTTTGTGGTAAATCTTCTTATTTTGATTTCGCGCTGGGCTGCTGCTGGGTGATGCAATGCACCATGCCGCCGCCGAGCAGAATCTCACGTCCGCTTTTCACGCCGACGACTTTGCGTTCGGGCATGAGCTTCTGCAGAGTTTCAAGCGCAACTGCATCCGCAGGGTCGTTGTAGAGCGGCACGACACATCCGCCATTGGCGAGGTAGAAGTTAATGTAGGAAGGTCCCATGAAGGTGCCAGCCACACGCTCCAACACACCTTCGACAGAGTCAATGCCTTCGGTCTCTTCTTCGGTGACATAGATGGGAGCGGGGTTGTGCAGTTTGTGAACTTTCAACTTGCGTCCCTTTGCATCGGTGGCATTTTGCAGCAACTCATACGCTTCCATGATGATGTCGTATTCGGGGTCGTTCTTGTCATCCGTCCATTCCACGACCACTTCGCCGGGGCGGATAAACGCGCACAGACCATCGACATGTCCATCGGTTTCATCGTGTAATGAGCCGCGCGGAATCCAGATGGTCTTTTCGATGCCAAGATAATCGTGCAAATATTTTTCGATTTCTTCTTTGGTGAGGTCAGGGTTGCGATTGGGGTTTAACAAACATTGAGCGGTGGTAATGAGTGTCCCTTCGCCGTCCACGGTGATGGCTCCGCCTTCGAGTACCATGTTGGCTTTGTAACGGTCGAGCCATTCCATCTCTGCCACCTTGCGCGGGACGAGGTCATCCAGATCCCAGGGGAAATAAATGCCTTCGGTTAAACCGCCCCAGGCATTGAAGTCCCAATCCACAGCGCGGACTTCTTTTCCATTGTTGACGAAGATAGGTCCGCTGTCACGGATCCATGAATCATTGTAGGAGATTTCCACCACGCGAATATGGTCAGGGAGTTTGTTACGCGCGTTCTTGAACTGCGCCGCCGAGACTCCCACGGTCACTTTTTCAAATTGGCTGATGGCGATCGCCGTCTCAGCATATGCGGCTTGCGCAGGCTTCGCGCCGAGGCGGTAGGTATCTGTGCGGTCGGGCCACAACATCCAACAGCCATCATGCTTTTCAAATTCGCCTGGCATGTGGAAACCGTCTGCGTGTGGTGTGCTGGTCAATAGTTTGGGCATACACTCTCCTTTGGGGTGAAAATGCGAATAAATTGTCAGACTGACAATTTATTCTATGCAAGTTGATGAATTCTGTCAAGATAGATTGTCAGTTAGACAATCTATCTTTGAGCATTGGTATAATTCCCCACTAGAAACTTCAGATCATGGACGGCTGATATGGGACGCAAAAAACTGGTTGACCAAAGACAAATAGAAATTCTCGATGCCTTCGAGCGCTGTCTCCTCCAATATGGACTGGAGGAATGTACGCTTGAGCGTGTAGCGCAGGAAGCGGGCAAAAGCCGCAACATCATCCGTCACTATATCGGCAACCGTGATGACCTGATCGCTGCCTTTGTCGAGCGCATCCTGCTGCGCATCAAACAGGTGGCGGCAGATATACTGGAAAACACGCCCAAACAACGACTTATCCCCAATGTTTTGAATTTTCTATTTGAAGAACGAAAAGTAGATTCTCCCCCAGATCTCGGCGAACGAATGCTTGGCGGCATGTGGCGCATCCGCGAACAAAGCCCGCTCACCCAGCAGGCGTTGCTCAACTTCTACAAGGAATTCGAAAAGATCCTCACAGAGGGTTTATCTCATCTATACCCAAATGTACCTGTCAAGAAATGTCAGGAAATTGCCTATTCGATCATTTGCCTCGCGGAAACTAATTGGGTGCTGGGCTCTGTTGGTGTGGATATCTCCCATACGCGTATGGTACG
Organism: Candidatus Villigracilis vicinus; assembly: GCF_016702885.1. Classification (NCBI taxonomy): domain Bacteria; kingdom Bacillati; phylum Chloroflexota; class Anaerolineae; order Anaerolineales; family Candidatus Villigracilaceae; genus Candidatus Villigracilis; species Candidatus Villigracilis vicinus. The sequence goes on along the minus strand of NZ_JADJDD010000009.1, from coordinate 83,496 downwards.
TCGGTCAGCAGAATATCTGTTGCAAACATTGGAATGACCGCCGCACATTCAAGATCTTTCTCATGAGAGGTCCCATCAAATATAACGCCAGTACTCATGGGTACATACAGGAAGGGAACAGCTGGTTCCTAAAAGAGTAGAATAGTACATACACACATTAAACAACAACCAAAGGTCTGCTATGCGAAAAATTCCATACTACCTCCTGACCAGCATCATGATCCTGGGCTGCGCCATCCCAACTTTTCTCACGCCCTTATCGGGAGCGAACAGCGAAGACTGCTCCAATATTGAAATTACAGATACCGACGTGGAAAAGAACCTTGCATACGGTGCTTCCATGTTCTCTGATTGGAAGCGCAGTTACACCGTCCAGCAAGACCAAACCTACGCCTTCTATTTAAATAACCCGCTTGGTGCTGCTGCAAGTGTCACCACACTTGCCCTGTGTGATGCCCGGAATGAACTAAAGAGTTACGCCAATCCGGGAAACCTGGACATTCTGCTCTCGAACTATGATGAGTTCAAACAGACCGCCTCGTGCGAACAGGATGGCACCCTGCTATTCCAATTTACGGCATACAACGACGATTTTAAATACGATATCCACTTTTGGTTTGAGCCGCTTAAAGAGCGCAATCGCGCCCGCGAAGTGATGGTTGTATTCCCTGTGAGCGACCTGCAAAGCATGGAGAAATATTCCACAACATTGTTCCCGGACATCCCGTTTTGCCCCTGATTTTACAACCAGTCTTTTCATTTGATTCGCCCGCTTAAATCACAGACCGCCATGCTTAGCATGGCGGTCTGTGCAATTGTATAAGAAAATCTGAACTACGGTCATTCAGGAATTAAGACGGTGGTGATTTCCAGAATGACCTTTGAGAACAGATCAACAACCTGCGGATCAAAATGTATACCCGATTGTTCCTGAATGAATGTCAATGTCTTTTCGCGGCTCCATGCCTTACGATACGGACGATCGGAAGTCAGGGCATCCCACACATCGACCACGGCAAATATTCTTGCAGAGAGGGGAATGTCCGTGCCCTTCAATCCGCGTGGATAGCCCGTACCATCCCATTTTTCGTGATGGCAAAGCGGAATATCGAGAGCGGGTCGCAGATATTCAATGGGGTAAAGCATGTCATACGCCATTTGTGGGTGTTTACGCATTAACTCCCATTCTGATTCGGTTAACTTATCCGGTTTTAACAGGACTGAATCCGGTATTCCCAGTTTTCCCATGTCGTGTAATAACGCTCCGCGTTGGATGTGCATGAGTTCATCACCATGAATGCCGAAAAGACCGGCAAGTTTCTTGGTAAGTTCGGTGACGCGCCTGGTATGACCTTCCGTTTCTTTATCGCGCAGGTCCATGGCGTGTGACCAGCCTTCGATGGTTTTGTCATACGCCAGGAGGAGTTGTTGGTGAGTCGTCTCAAGATTCTGACGTTCTTCAAGAAGCTTGCGGTATCGATTCAAGCGCGAAATGCCCAGCAGGCGGGCACGCAATTCATAACGGTCGGGCGGCTTGGAAATGAAGTCATCCGCTCCGGCATCCAACCCACTGAGCAAAGATTGCCGATCATCCAGCGCGGTGAGGAATAGAATGGGAACTTCTGCAATGGACGGATCACTGCGGATGCGCCGGCATGTTTCAAAACCATCCATGCCCGGCATCATCACATCCAGCAATATAATATCAGGAAGAATGGCTTTTGCCACTTCAATGGCTTGATAGCCGTTCTCTGCCATTGCCAGGTCGTAGCCGTCGGCTTCCAAAATGGAAACCAGCACTTCGCGTCCAGCGGTGTCATCATCCACGATAAGAACAGTGCTTCTCAGGTCATTCATGTTAATCTCCACTAAATTTCACGTGGTTTTATCCGGTCTTCACGGCGGGAATACTCAACTTGATCACCACACCGGGTCCGCTTTCGCGGTTCATGATCCGGCTGATCCCACCGGCACCCCAAACAATGGAGTTCACCGTGGCAAGCCCCAGTCCCATACCTGGCACTTCACCCGTGAAATCTTTTTCACCCTGGAAGTACGGCAGCCAGGCAGTGGTTAACTGTTTGGGAGAGAGGGCAATACCATCATCGCTGAATTGAAAATGCACCTGATGGTCATTCCCGGGCGTCACGTTAACCGTCACATGGGGTGTGCCCGCTGGATGAAATTTCTTGGAGTTGCCAAGAATTTCCCAGACCAATACTTCAACAGACTGCAGAGGCAATACGATCTGGACATGATTCAGGATCTCGGGTAATCCTATTTCGATATCTGCTACACCTACTTCAGCCGCGATCCGCTGGACCATTTCCTTGAAACCGGAGAGTTCAAAGCCTTGCGTACTGCTAACATTCGCATAAAGGTTTGAGTACCGCAAGATCCTATCGAGGGTATCAGAGAGTCGCATGGCACCCTTTAATGCCGTTTCTGAAAGTTGGGCGATCTCTTCCGGCGATAAGCGCGGCGCATGACGCGCCAGGAGTTCAAGGCTTGATACGATATGGGTCACCGGTGTGCGGACCTTGTGGTTGATCGCTTCGCCAAAACTACGCGTATTCCTCCGATTAAGAACGTCCGCCGTAACATCGCGCATGCGGATGATACGAGACCCAGGTTCGCCATTGGGAATATCGAATACAGACGCTTCCAGCCAAAACTCATGTGAAGAATTCGTCTCCGGGCGGACAAGGTAGCGGGTTATTGAAAGTGTCTGGCTTGTCAACGCAGGCCAATCCGCCCAGGCTTCATTCGGCTGGAGTTTATACTGACGTAACGCGATCTCCATGAATTTTTCAGCAGGCGGGGTACTCGTATCCAAATTTAATCCAAGATAAAAGCGAGCCTTCGGGTTGACGTAGGACACCTTATCATTGTTTTGGAGCAGCACATACCCATCACTGGCTCGTTCGCTGATCCATGAGAACATTTGGTTCCTCTCGTAGAGGAGGCGGTATTTGTTCAGCTGGGTAATGGAACGTACACGGGCACGCAGTTCGGCACGGTCGAAGGGTTTGGTGAAAAAATCATCAGCCCCTGCGTCCAGGCTTGCAATGCGAATATCCCGGTCACTTAAAGCCGTGAGCATCACGATCGGGGTCTTGGCAAGTTCGCGGTTACTGCGAAGCATTTGACAGACCTGAACCCCATCGATCTCGGGGAGCATAATATCCAATAAGATCAGGTCGGGTTTTAGCTCCATGGCTTTTTTCAGCGCATCACGCCCGTTGGAGGCAAATTCCATTGAGTATCCCTGATCCTGCAGGATCGATTCAACCACCTGTTGACCCGAAGGCTCATCATCAACAATAAGGATCGTAGGCTTCATATGTTTATCCCTTCCTGAATCTTACCCAAGGCTAAATCTGAAAACATAATGAAATAGTATTTTGATTCGTCCGAACGATACATACCGGAAAACCCCTATTTTTAGGGGATTACCAGAATTGCAAAATACTAGAAATCACCGTCGACCAGACGATATTTGACCGCAAGCCGAACCAGACCAGCAAGATTACGAACGTGCAATTTTTCCATGAGATTGGCACGGTGTTTTTCGACCGTTTTTTCGCTGATCGAAAGTAAACTAGCGATCTCTACACTAGTGTGCTCTTCAGCGATCAATTGCATGACTTCCTTTTCACGGGGCGAAAGACTTGCCAGGGGATCCGTGTCGCTGGTCTGTCTTGGTTTGAAAGCATGCTCCAGTACGATCTCAGAGATGGGAGCGCTCAGGAATTTTTTACCGTTGGCGATCTCTCGCACAGCCTGCACAAGCTCATCACTGACGGAGGATTTAAGTACATACCCATTAACGCCGCTCTGCAATGCCTGATAGACCAACCCTTCATCTGCATACATGGAAAGCAAAAGGATATGTACCTTGGATTTCCGGCTGCGCAGCTGCTCCGCTGCCTGAATACCGTTCATGCGCGGCATCATGATATCCATGACCAGGACGTCAGGAGAAAGCTCTTCAGTTAGTTCCAGGGCTTCCTGCCCATTGGAAGCTTCACCCAGAATGGTCATATCCCCTACTTTCTCAAGAATGGCGCGGATACCCGCTCGCACCATAAGGTGATCTTCAGCGATCAATATTCGGATCATGCTGCCTCCGTGGAATGGATCGAGCCAGATCTTAATGGCAGGGATGCTGTCAGGATGGTGCCGCCGTTCTTGCCAGAACGGATACTCACTTCCCCACCGACCAAGGACACACGTTCTTTCATTCCTATGATGCCGATCCCATTAACCGGGGCATCCGGTTCCGGGAGACCTTTTCCGTTATCCTGTACGATCAAGTTGACCTGATCATCTTCCAGGCTCAGTTCCACCCAGGCATGGTTAGCGTCAGCGTGTTTGGCAATATTCGTAAGTGCTTCCTGCAAGACCCGATATAAGATGATGCCATATAGGTCGGGCAATTGATCAGCCGCGGCATCGACCTCGAGGGTAATGGGGATATGGCTAAAGTCTGAAAACTTCGAACAATGTGCCTGAATTGCAGGCTTCAAGCCGAGCGTACTTAAGAGCGGCGGGCGCAATTCATGTGCCATCCGGCGGATCTTGACGGCAATTTCATAGGTCTGGTTATGGATCTTTTCAAGCCGGTCAAATAGATCCACCGGAGTAAGGGTCAGGTCAGATTGCAGGTCGCGGATATCCATCAACTCTGCAGTGAGAAGCTGACCAAGTTCATCATGAAGTTCATGGGAGATGCGCATACGCTCATCCTCAAGCACCGTCACCATTTTCTGCGCCATTTCACGCAAACGTTCACGCTGTTCAAGCAGGCTGCGATAGCGATTAAGACGAATGATCGTGCGTACACGGGCGCGAAGTTCCTGACGATCGATCGGTTTGGAGATGAAATCATCAGCACCCGATTCGATACCTTCGAGGCGTGAGGCGGTGTCATCCAAAGCGGTGAGAAGGATAATGGGGATCTCGGCAAGCCCGGGTGTGGCGCGGATGCGCCGGCAGACTTCAAAACCGTCCATGCCAGGCATCATCACATCCAATAGGATCAAGTCCGGTTGCAGGGTTTGAACCTTTTCCAATGTCTGAATGCCGTCTTCTGCCATTTCGAGAATGTAATTCTCTCCACTAAGGATGGCATCCAGAGTTTCGCGGCTGGCAACGTTATCATCTGCGATTAAGATGGTATTGCTCATTGTTTTCCTCTTTTTGCAAGTGTAAGTTGTGTTTCGATGGTATGGAGGAGATCGCCTAATTTAACCGGCTTACTTAAATATTCATTCATCCCGGCTTCCAGACAGCGCTCACGATCACCCGCCATGGCGAGGGCGGTCATGGCAACAATGGGCACATCCTTCATCCCCAATTGACTGCGGATAAGCCGGGTAGTTTCAAGCCCGTCCATTTCCGGCATCATGACATCCATCAAGATTAGATCGGGGTGAACTTCTCCGGCACGGGCAAGCCCTTCGAAACCATCACGAGCAGTGACCACCTGGTACCCGTGGAGTTTCAAATAGTCATGGATTAACTGGGTGACGGAATCAGTATCATCGACGACCAGGATGGTTTTGTTTCCACCAGTATTAGGAAGTAGAACCTGCATGGAAGGAGCATCAGACCGAGGCAATGCTCCTATTATTTTTAGTGGAGCGGTTCCTCCAGCCTTCAACCAAGGTATGGATACGATGAAGCGGCTGCCCTTTTGAGGTTCGCTTTCAACGGTAACATTTCCGCCATGCAGGCGTGCCATCTGGCTGACCAACACCAGACCGAGCCCTGTACCCTGGCTGCCACGCGCAAGTCCGGCATCCAACTGGACGAAAGGTTGGAACAGGAGATGCAAATCTTTTTGGTGGATGCCAATACCGGTATCCCAAACGATGAAACGCAGGGTATCTGCTTTGGGGTCAGCGGTAATATCCAGCCCAATTTGCCCGCCTGTGGGGGTGAATTTGACGGCATTGCTCAACAGGTTGACAAGGATTTGTTTGAGGCGGCGCTCATCTGCCCGCACTTGTTTTACGGTTTCATCGACATTCAAGGATATATTCAATCTCTTCTTTTGCGCACTCTCGCGGACCATACGCAAGCTGGATTGCGCAATGGTGTTCACATCCACCTTGGTCAGATCTAATTCAATGCGCCCGGCGCTGATCTTGGCAAGATCGAGGATATCGTTGATCAGCTCCAGGAGATGCTGCCCGCTTTCCAGAACAGTCTGAAGGTATTTCTGTTGTTTCTCGTTCAATGGCCCGGATATCTGCTCGAGCAGGCTTTCCGTGATCCCAAGCACGGCATTAAGTGGTGTGCGTAATTCATGGCTCATGTTGGCAAGGAACTCATCCTTAAGGCGCAGGGCGCGTTCCATTTCAGCATTGGCAAGACGCAGGTTTTCCTCTGCGCGCTTGCTGGTCGTAATATCGTGAATGGAGGCAAGATAATGCTGCTGACCTTGCAGGTTAAGGGCGAAGACATGTGTATTAATATCGCGCAGTTCCCCGCTGACATGTTGAAGCTTGAAGTCGAGCTCCGCAAAGCCATCTTTATTTTGTAGAGCGTTGAGCGTTACTTCGGTCAAGTTGGTTATTATATCTTTGGGCAGGAAGTCCATTTCCTCTACCGTATGCCCAATGAATTGACTGCCAGGCAAGCCAGAAACGGTCTGGAACGCGTGATTGATGCGTACCACCCTGCCATCCTGATCGAACAAGATCACTGCTTCTGGCGCTTCTTCGAATAAAAGTCGGTTCTGTTCTTCACTTTCGCGCAGGGCATTCTCGGCAATTTTTCTGGCAGAGATATCACGCACAACACTTTGAATGAATTTAGGCTGCCCGTTTTCATCGCGGATCAAAGATAGGTTGATCTCGGCTTCGACTGTGGAGCCATCTTTTCGGAGCATTTTGCGCTCGTAAACAGGCAGGCTTTCACCTGTCAACAATCGATTTAATTGATTGCTTGCTTCAATCTCTTGACCGGGCACAATGAAATCCATGGCGTTTTTACCGATGATCTCTTCCGAAGAAAGCCCAAGCAGGTCGGTACAGCGGGGGTTGGCACGCAGAATATGACCATTGGGGTGGGTCATAAAAATGGCGTCATTGGCGCTTTCAAACAAAGCGCGATAGGTTTCCTCTCTTTCACGCAAGGCAAGCTCGATCTGTTTACGCTCTGTGTTATCAAACACGGTGGAGCGGCTGGTTATATAGTCGCCATGATCGTTCTTGACCGCCGTAGCATTGATCAAAACAGGAAATATCGACCCATTTTTTCGGCGGAATTCCATTTCAAGTCCGCTGAGCGAACCTTCTTTTTTGAAAGCTGCGAAAATTTCCCTAAAAGTATCCAAGCTGGTCGGGGAGAGGAAATCTGTAATGGGCTTTCCAATGATTTCTTCACGGGTGTACCCCAACCAGTTCAATTCGGTCTGGTTGATCAAACTGAAATTGCCATTGACATCGAGAGAGTGATAGCCTGCAGGGGCATTGTCGTACAGGTCCTGCACCTCGGCAGTCCGCTGCCTGACACGTTCTTCCAGTTCCAAGAACAGGCGTGCATTGGAAAGTGCCGCAGAAACATGCAAGGCAAGCGCCTCGGCAAAACGTAAATGATCCTGGGTATGGGCGTTTAGATTGACACTAAAGACCTGCATGGCGCCAGCCACCAGACCATTAACCTTGAGCGGAACAATGATGGCGGAACGGGTACGTTCCTCATCCTCGGAAACCTCTTTATAAATTTCCGCTTTTTCATCGAAGTACATGGTGGTATTGGCTGTATTAAGCACGCGTTCATAATCAGGCAGCAATAAAGATTCGCCGCTGCGAATGACCCGGCTCTGAGTGCCCCGACCTGGCGGTTCAAGCGGAATGGGCGGAAAGCCGGAGACATCTTGCGAACCTTCGCTGGAATGCATGTATTCACATGTGATCAATTCAGTCTTTGGATCAAAAGAAGACAGCACAAGGAAATCACACGGCATGGCACCCGCAATGTACTGGTAGATGATCGGATATATCTTATGCGGGTCGAGGGTTTCTGTCAGTGCATACCCGGCTTCAAGCAGATTCGAAAGATCCTCGGTGCGCTTTTGCAGGTCACGCTCGATCGACCGGCGCAGCAAGGCAGATTGCAAGCGCTCTGAAAGCGTTTCAAGCAAATTGCGCTCTTCAAGCAGGAATGAACCTTCGGCTTCCACTGGTCGTTCTTCCAAATAGGCGATCTCGATCTTGCCGGTCTCTCCGTTGGGTAGATTGAACGTTTCGATCTGCATCCATGGTGTTTCGACAAAACCCGGGGTGGCATAATTCAACTCACCCAGATAAATACGCACAACCGTGATCTCAGGATATTGCCAGGCAGGCGGCAGGATTCGCGCCAGTTCCTTCACAAGCTCCATCTCCGAGAGGTGTAAATTCTGGAACAAACGCGCCGCCTGGTGCAAGGCGGTTAACTCTTTGACGCGCTCACCCAGGTTGTGAATAAGGACCTGACGTTCTTTTTCCACGATCCTGCGTTCCACCAGCTCCGTTTGCACCGATTCATACAAGCGGGCATTTTCCATGGCGATCGCCACTTGATCGACAAGAGTTTGCAAGACCTGAATATCCTCTGCTGTAAAAGCATTGGGCAGTGGGCTTTGAACATCCAAGACACCGACCACCTCTCCGGCGATCTTGATCGGCAGCCCAAGCTCGGAAAGGGTATGGATATGCTCCGGGAAGTAATTGATGTAGGCGCCGCTATTCGTATCCGCCTGATTTACCAACAACATGGTGCCGCTCTCGCCAATTGAACCCACGACTCCTTTGCCAAGTTTGACACGATGTGCCTCAGGGAAGAACTGGGCATACTTCCCTGCGCGCGACCGCATCACCAACTCCGTGTGATCCTCGCTCATGGTGAACATACCCACATGGTGATACCCAAATGATTCTTGCACCAGTCCGGCAGAAAGATCAAGGATGCCTTGAATATCCAATATGCTGGCGATCTTCCGTCCCACATCATTGATGAGCGCCATTTGAGAAGCGCGCTTTTCAAGCTCGAACTCAGCTTCCTTGAGCCGGGTAATATCGGTATGTGTACCCAACAGGCGCAATGGTTTCCCCTCCACATCGTAGGCAACCAGTTTACCGATGGAAAGGATCCACTTCCAGGCTCCGGACTTTGTTTTTTGCCGAAATTCGACCCGATATTCTGAAAGCCCGCCACTTAGGTAATCAGCATAGATCTGGGAAACACGTTCACGGTCGTCAGGATGAAGACGTTCCATCCAGGCGGCGTTGGTTTCAACAAACATCGTCGGATCATACCCAAGCATTTCGGCGTATTCACGGTTAACGATCGTATGCCCGGTTTGCACGTTCAGGTCATACATGCCCAGTTTGCCAGCACTCAAGGAGAGGCGTAAACGTTCTTCGCTGTCTTGAAGCGCCTCATCCGTGCGTTTTCGCTCAGTGACATCGATGGCAATACCGGCAGTGCGGATGAGAGTGCCCGCCTCTTCATCGTAAACTGGGAAGGAGCGGTCATGAATATAGCTGATGGATCCATCCGGACGTACCACACGGTACTCTATCTCGGTAGGTTCACCATTCGATTGCTGCTCCAAAGCTGTAAATACGGTCTGCTGATCCTGCGAGTGAATACCGATCAAATAAAGCCTGCCATCTTCATACAAGGCATTCACCGAATGTCCCCAAATGAGCTCAAACCCCGGGCTGATATAAATAATCCGTTGTTCAGCGTAATCATACATCCAGAACACTTCTTTGATGCTTTCGGCGATCTGCCGGAAACGCATTTCAGATTCATACAGGCGGCGTTCGGCTTCAACCTGATCGGTGATATCGCTCGCCAACCCAACAACACGGACCACTTTACCATTTTCATCAAAGACCGGGGTGCCCTTGTCATGGATCCATCGAGTGGAACCATCCGGACGGCGAATTCGGTATTTCATATCGGTCTTAAAGCCACTGCTCTCAGTTTCGCGTCCTTTGCTAAAAGCCTCCTGGTCTTCGGGCAGAACAATATCAAGATATCCGCCTGGCATTTGTTCCACCGTTACCGGATCCCTGCCAATGATGGCAGAAAATGCAGGGCTGACATACAGGTTTGTACGGGTTCCCGGTTCGGATACCCAGAAAATATCGGATACGTTCTCAGCCAGCTCAGTGAAGCGCTGGTTGCTCTGAATGATGTTACGCTCCATGGTCTTGCGTTCGGTGATATCGCGGACGATCGCCACAACTTCATCCCTACCGCTGGGCGCCATGCGGGCTTCATAATCGTGCTGACCCTGAGTGGGAATCGACAATTGATACTCAAAGGTTTGAACCTTGCCGGTTTCGAGAGTGACCTGTATCTTTTCTTCGATCAGGTCGGCAAACTCCACAGGGGAAATATCACGGTTGCGCAAACCGACAAGAGAAGGAAGTTCCTGAGCATACAGTTCATGGGTATCTGCCTTGTAATCCAGGAAGATGCCATTGCGATCCAGCCGAAACATCATGTCTGGGATGGCATTCAACATCGCCTGCGAGCGCACCTGACTTTCGCGCAAGGCATTCTGTATCTCTGTATAAACAATAAAATTACCGACCTCTGTTACCAGGGTTTCGAGAGACTGAATACTGTATTTTGGGATCTGCGCCAAATGATGAGAACCAAGCACCAACGACCCAACCATCCTGCCTTGGTAAAGAACTGGAAGGACCAAGGCAGATGTTAAACCTTCTCGCTCATAGATCGAATTTCGAAACAGTTCATGCTCCGCAGTGTAATATCGGGTTTGGTCAGATATGCCGCTTGTCAATTTTGAGCTGCCTGCTGAGTAGTAGGCAACCTCCTTAACAAATTCTTCGCCAAGCCCTGTATGATAAAGCAGGGACAATTCCCCGGTATCAGAAAGTTTATAGAAACCCCCACTATCCAGCCCGGAAAGGTGCAAGGTGGTCTCCAGGCAGATGCGCAAGCCTTCCTGAATAGTGTTCACCTTGCTAATGGCGCGTACCAAGTCATGCTGGGCATGGACGAGCATTTCGGCACGTTTGCGTTCGGTAATATCGCGCGTGATACCCACATACCCAATCAGATTCTGTTCCCTGCCCCAAACTGGAGAAGACAACACTTCTACATCCACCCAGTGACCATCCTTATGTTTCATTAGATACTCAGTGGGAGTATTGCCGTCTTTAACTCCGGTTAACCGCGCCTTAACAACCGCCTGCATGGTTTGGAAGCCCGCCTCATCCAGAATGTCTGTGACATACAATTTAATAGACTCTTCAGACGAATACCCTAAAACACGTTCGACGGCAGGGCTGACATATACGAATCTAAAATCCGGGTTCACTTGCCAGAGAATATCATCCACATATTCGTTGATAATACGCAAGCGCTCTTCACTGGCGCGCAGGTCTTTTTCCACCAGCTTGCGCTCGGTAATATCCAACGCATTGAACAGGAGTGTATCAACCACACCATCACCGTTTTTTATCGGGCTCATACTGACGTGGAACCACATCTGCTGCCCGCGAACCTCAACCTCTAATTCGTTGGTATCCACAAGTTGTTCATCGATCACTCTGCGCACAACGGCATGGTACGCATCTGCAATCTCTCTGGGGAATAGATCGTAAAGTGTTCTTCCAACAATATTCGTATCACTCCAAACACGCATGCTGACCGGGTTGGCGTACAAGATCACTCCCTGACGGTTCAGGACCGCAATGGCACTATCGGAGGTCTCAGCCAGGCTGCGGTAATTCTCTTCACTGACTTTGAGAGCATCTCCCGCTTGTTTACTTTCGGTAATATCGTGGAAGTTGATCGCGATCCCCTCCACGGCGGGCTCTGCCATCAAGTTACTGAAGGTGCTTTCGATCCAACGCCAACTCCCGTCTTTATGCAAGAATCGATATTGAAGGGTTGGCGTCTGTTTAGGATTCTGGATCAAGTCACCAAGAACAGTTACTACCATCGTCAGGTCTTCGGGATGTGTCAAAACGTTCGGATCCAGGTCGGTGATCTCGTCATAGGAATAACCAAAGATACGAGATGCAGACTGACTGGCATACTTAAACTTGCCATCCAGCCCAACGAGAACAATGCCATCCGGTGCATGCTCGATCAATGAACGGTAGCGCTTTTCCATGCGCTGTATCTCGTCCTCTGCCCGCACCCGTTCGGTGATATCCAGCACTGTTCCGGAAAATCTCAATACGTTCCCAGCTTGATCTCTAACAACATGATAGAAGGGGCTAAGAATCTTTTCAATACCTGAGCGGGTAATGATGCGGTAATCACTTTGTTCGGGTAACCGCCCATGAAGCATGTCATCCATTGCGAGTGCAAGCCTGTCACGATCTTGGGGATGAATCATGGCAAGATATGTACTAATCTCTGGCGTACCCAGTGCGGGGTCCCACTCGAACAGGCGGCACATTTGTTTCGACCACCACCCCGTACCGCTGGAGACATCGAAGTACCAGCTTCCGAACCCTGCCTGTTCTTCTGCCCCCTCCAACTTATTGAGGGTTTCCCTCAACTGCCTTTCCATAATTTTTCGTTTCGTAATATCGCGTGAAACGCCATACACTTCCAATTTTCCTGTAGTGGAATGACGCGTGAAGCGTGTGGTGGTCTCCGTCGATACCGTAGATCCATCCTTACAGGGCTGCTCTAGCTCGTCCATATAGGTTTTCGAAATACCCTGTTCGAACTCTTCGATGCGCTGGGGCAGAACTTCAGCAAGGTAAACTGCTGAATCAGGCATCAACGAATCCATCATGGGCTGCGCCAGCACTTCTTCAACGCTATAGCCGCGCAGCTGCAGAATAGATGGACTGATATAACGGAAGCGGGCTTCTTCCAGATCCAAGATCCAGATCACATCAGAGATATTCTCCGCCAACAGGCGGTATTTTTCTTCGCTAAGTCGCAGCGCCTCGTCTGCACGCCGATAAATAAGGATATTCCCAATATCAGAGGAAAGTGCCTCTAAAGAAAGGCGCGAAACGTCTGGGATCTGATCGATCTTGTGAGATGCGACATTAATACACCCGATCAATTCCCCTTGGTGTTGAATGGGAATGATCGCAAGTGAATGCAAGCCTTCATCACGATCAAGCTCTCGAAGAGTAAGTTCTGCTTCAGAAAGGTAGAGAGCCTTGCCTGCAAGTAACTCTTGCATACCCAGGGAATTCTCCGGGATACGGCGTACAGCATTTACAAACTTCTCGCTCAACTCGGTATACTCGATCAGTTCCAACTCACGGAGGTCGGAATTAAAATAGTAGATCCCACCGCAATCCAACCCGGCAATGCGAATGGCAGACTGAAGCGCCGCCTTCCAAATCACTGAAATGGGCGCATCATCACTGACCAGCCGCGCCAGGTTGCGCTGGGCGGCATTCAACTCCTCTGCCTGTTTACGCTCGGTGATATCCTGCGAAAAGCCGATCACATACGGACTGGAAGACTCCTCGATCCCGTATGCCGTTTTCACATGAATCCATTTTAGTTTCCCATTAACCAGGATGCGATATTCAAGATCAAGATTTTTATTGTTTTTTGTAGTTTCCGACCATGCAGACAAGACCCATGAAAGGTCTTCAGGGTGGATCATGGGAAGGAGATCCTGTTGTGTATAGTCCCCAGCCTGCCACTCCATAATTTGATCATCACCAGGACCAATAGTCATGGTCCCCGTTTGGGTATTGAGCACCCAACTTTGAATGCTCGCCATTTGCTGCACTTCCTGCAACAGGTTGTTTCTTCGTAGCGCGGTTTCTTCAGCCGTTTTAAAGTCGGTAATATCTCGAATAATACCGAGCATATACTGGGGTCTGCCGGTTTCGGCATACGTGATCTTTGCATACTGGTGCAGCCAGCGTTTTCCACCTTCCAGGGTTGGAATGGAAAACTCATAATTCATGTCGGTTCGTTTCTCAAAAATGGCGCGATCGAGAATTCGCATGGGCTCCACCATGCCAGGGTTCAAAGCTTTTCCGAGATCTTGCAGGGAGATGTGATAATCCCCGACTGGCAAGCCGAAAATACGAAAGAATTCATCCGACCCGGTTAACTGCCCATCCACCCACTCCCAATGCCCAACATGCCCAAGCCGCTGAGCTTCAGAAAGAAGCGCTTCATTCTTCCTGAGTTTTTCTTCCGCTTCCTTACGTTCAGTAATATCCTGCACGGTACCCATAACGCGGACAACTTTGCCGTCTTCGCCAAGGAGCAGCTGAGTGCGTTCCTGCACATGCCGAACCTGACCATCTGCAAGAACAATGCGATGATCGATACTGGCTAATTTTTTTTCCTCCAACATTTGGGCGCGGTGACGTAAAAAATCTTCCTTATCGTCCGGGTGAATAAAGCTCTCGAACGCTTCTACTGATACAACAAAGTCGATCGGAGAAACGTTAAAGATTCGGTACACCTCATCGGACCAGGTCAACTTCTGTTCATCCAGGTTCCACTCCCAATGACCGAGATGCGACAATTGCTGGGCTTCAAGCAGCCGGTCATGGGTTTCTTTAAGTTCCCAATTCGCCTTTTTCCAGGCGGTCACATCACGGATCGAAACGATCACTCTGGAAAGGTCATGGTGATGGTCAGGAGCGGCACAAAACTTTAGCTGGATGTCGATCAATTTACCATCCACCGTCTTGTTGACACCTTCCCACTCAAACTCAGCTTGATCAGCGGTAAGAAAAACCAGTTCGTCTTCAAACCCGTGGATGGCTTCTCCATCAAGGTATCCCGCCAGATCTTTCAGCAAATCTTCTTTCTTCTGCGCCCTGAATAGTTCAACTGCCGCCTTGTTAACATCCAAGACTTTGATCAGAGCTGCACATGCTGCAACCTCGTCAGGATGCTCCTTAAAATAGGTCTTGAAATCCGAAATGCCATTTTGGCGAAGAGCAGTCAACCTGGCTTTGACGGCGGAAAAATCCTGTTCCAGGAGAGCCAAAGGCGAATCCTCAAACAAGCCGCGATACCGAATTTCACTTTCACGCAGGGCTGTTGTGGCTGCTTCCTGCTCTGTCACGTCACGAACGTTCATCACCAACCCGCGAACCGTTGGGTCATTGAACATACTTGTACCCAGGGCTTCCAACACACGCCAATTGCCATCTTTGTGAAGGATACGGACTTTGAGAGTTTCGCGCGCCCTGCCCGCCACCTGACCGCGATGCACAAAGGATTCGTTCACAACACGTAGGTCGTCCGGGTGAATGGTTTCACGAAAATCATGCCCAAGCAGTTCTTCCGGGCTATATCCCATGATATGGCTTGATGCCGGGCTGACGAATTTGAACAAGCCTTGTCCATCCACGATCACGACCATGTCTTTTGCATTGGCGATCATGGCATGGTATTGGGCTTCGCTTTGCTTGAGAGCTTCTTCCGCCTGTCTACGTTCTGTGACATCATCCATCACGGTCAACAAAAATCGGCGCTGTTCGATCTCAACATATTCTGCGGTAAAAATTCCATACCGCAGCTCTCCCGACCGGGTTCGCACCAGTACATTTTCATTCCGCAAATAGCCCTGCTGGCTCATCTTTCCCAACAGCACTGCACGCTGATCAGGGTCGACGAACAAATTCAACTCCGACGCTGTCTTGCCCACCACCTCTGCCCGGGTGAAACCCAGTGTTCGCAGGAAGGTTTCGTTCACCTCCGCATACTTTCCTGTTTGCGCATCTGTCAACGCCATTTGAGAAGGACTGGCTTGAAAAACCTTGGAAAAGAGAGCCTCTTCCTGCGATCTGGACTGCCTCTCGTCAAACACAAGGGGCACCCCGGTTGCCATTCCCAGGGCGGGCTTCCAATTCTGCGATCCGGGTTTCGGCAGAGCGCAGTTCAACGAGTAGATCAGCTTTTTTAGGGTTGCTTTTCATAAGACATATCCGTTCTTGAAGAAGTCCATATTGAATAGTTCAAGAGGCGTTTCGATTTTCTCTTAATAAGGTTTCAATTTTCGCTGCCAGGTCGGCTAATTTCAACGGTTTACTAATATAATCATTTGCGCCCGCCTCAAGGCAGCGCTCGCGGTCACCCGTCATCGAAAGCGCCGTGATGGCAATGATCGGGATCGTAGCAATGGCTGGAACAGGGTGTTTCCGGATGCGCTGAATGGTTTCAAGACCATCCATGCCAGGCATTTGAATATCTACCAAAAAAATATCGGGTTGAACTCCATCAACCTTCTCAAGCAGAGCAAGCCCGCTGGTTACTTTTTCAACATTGTATTGCTTGGCATCCAGGAATTCCGAAACCATCTCCAGTAGTGTCTCGTTATCATCCGCAACCAACACGGTCGGGCGGGCAGCTCGGTTGGCGACCTGCATAACAGCGGACGAAGTGCCCGGCACAAAGTTTGAGGTTGAAGCGGGGCGTTCCGAATCCATGCTTGGCATCCAAGGCAGGGTCACTATAAAGCGGCTGCCTTCGCCAAAGATACTTTCCATTTCCACGGTACCGTTGTGAAGTTCGACCAGACGCTGAACAAGTGAAAGCCCCAACCCGGTCCCGGCATATTGACGTGCAAGACTGCTATCGATCTGAACGAATGGTTTGAAGAGTTTCCCCATATCTTCCGGTTTGATGCCAATGCCTTTGTCCCACACGACGAACTGCACTTTACCCTCATCTTTTAAAAGGTTAATTTCCAAACCAAGTTCGCCGCCATCTGGCGTGAACTTGATGGCATTGCCAAGCAAATTCACCAGGATCTGCTTCATGCGGCGTCCATCCACATTCAACGCGATAGACTCAGTCGCCATGGTGTAATGGACTCGCTGGCGCTTCTTATTTGCCATTCCTTTAGTGAGTTGCAAGCTCGCCTGGCAAATATCTGCCAATGAAACCGGCTCGATATTTAATTCAAGTTGAGCCGCTTCGATCTTGGAAAGATCAAGAATGTCATTGATCAGGTCGAGCAAGTGACGTCCGCTGTCTTCAATGGATCTAATAGTCTTTTTCTGTTTCTCGTTCAATTCTCCGTAAATATTCAATTGCAGGGTTTCTGAAAGCCCGAGGATGCCTGCCAGCGGCGTGCGCAATTCATGGCTCATGCTGGCGAGGAATTCATCTTTTAGCCGTGCAGCTTTCTCCAGCGATTGATTGGCAAGACTGAGCTCATCACGATTACGGCGTAATTCATCCTCCGCCTTTTTGCGTTCGGTAATATCACGCACAACACTCTGAACCATGATGATCTTGCCAGAAGAATCGCGCACCGGCGAGAGGTTAACCTCGACATTTATTTTATGCCCGTCTTTGGTGCGAAAGACCCGTTCATACAATGGGACGCGCTCACCGCGCAGGACTGCAGCAAAGCGCTGGTCGGCATCTGCACGTTCATCTTCGTCTGCAGTTAGTGGGTTATTGCTCCTCCGCCCCAACTCTTCATATTCTTCAGGGGTATACCCGACCATGTCCAACGCACGTTGATTGGCGCGCAGTTCTTCCCTTTCAGGCGAAAGCATGAAGATGCCGTCGTTGGAATTCTCGAACAAGGCGCGGTAGGTTTCTTCGCTCTGGCGCATGGCTTGCTCAATGGCTTTTCGCCCGATATTATCGAACACGGCGCTGCGGGTCATGACAAAGTTGCCATCTTCATCATAAACCCCTGTGGCACTGATCAAGACCGGGATCAGGCTGCCGTCCTTGCGGATCATATCCACATCAACATCTCGTATCCAACCTGATTGCAAAAATTCAGGAAATGCTTGTTGAAACTCAGCACTGCCTTCTGCTGCCAAAAACTCTACGATCGAATGCCCAACGAATTCTTCTCGGGTATATCCAAGCCAATCCAAATGGGTCTTATTTGCCCGCACGATCATGCCGTGCGCATCAATTGAGTGGTACCCGATGGGGGCATTGTCATACAGGTCTTGCACTTCAGCTGTACGTTGTTGTACCCGCTCTTCAAGAGAGCGGTTTAACTCTACCAATTCGGTTTGAGCTTTCTTGAGCGCTGTGATCTCGATCCCCATGCATTGGACTTCAATAGGCTGGTTATTTTCGTCTGCCAGCCCGACAAATTCCCACATGGTAGTACGAACGCCGCCATCACGTGCAGGCTTGTCCAATTCCACGGTGAAGACCTGCCCCGGATAGGCAAGACATTTTTGTACCACATCGAATGTACGGGGATGGTGATGTTCGCAGATCGCCTCCATGGGAGTGGCATCTTTTATTTCTTTGTTATCGTGCAGCCAACCGAATTCCTGAAGGTATTTATTATTCCAATATGTGAATTTCCCATTCATATCAGTACGGATGACAAAGTGTGTCTGCGAATCGACCAGGGAACGCAGTTTCATTTCGCTGGCTCGGATCGCGATCTCCGCCAGTTTGCGCTCGGTGACATCCGCTGCAATGCCTGTGGTGCGGATGAGGGCGCCCTGTTGGTCAAAGATGGGGAAGGAACGGTCATGGATCCAGCGAACAGACCCATCCGGACGGATGATGCGGTATTCCATATCCGTCTTTTCGCCTTTCGATTGCCGTTCCAACCCACCAAATATGACGCTGCGGTCTTCCGGGTGAATGGCTTCGATGTAGTAGCTGTTATCTTGCAAAGTCTCTGCGACCGAATATCCCCAAATGGCTTCGTACGCCGGGTTCAGGTAAATGATACGCCCCAGTTGGTTGTCGAACATCCAGAACACTTCAAGGCTTTTTTCTGCCATTTGAGTGAAACGGTCATTGCTGGCCTTTAACGCCTGCTCCGCCAGTTTACGTTCGGTAATATCGATATACGAAGCCTGTGTGCCAATGGCATTTCCATCCGAATCCATGATCGAGCTTGCCTTAAGCAGGGTAAATACGATCCTGCCATCACTGGCAATCAACTCCCTTTCCTCGGATAAGGGAATGCCGTTCAATGCCTGGGCGTATCCTCTAACAAATTGCTCGCGTGACGCGGGTGAATAGAAATCGATCAATTCACGCCCGATCACCTGAGTTCTTTTATATCCGAGGGTGGAAAGAAACACTTGATTGCAATCCGTAATGATCGCTCTATCTGTATTTTTTTGGGTCACCAAATTCATAACCGGCGCTTCTTCGAACAAGGTACGATAACGCTGTTCTGCCATCTTGCTGGTTTCTTCGGCAATTTTACGTTCGGTAATATCCACCCCAACTGACTGAAACTCCAATAGTTTGCCTTCTTTATCGAACAAGGGGATATCGATCCACTGAAAGTGACTTAATCGCCCATCTTCAACAGTCACCGGATGTTCATAGGTTACTTTATGTGGATTCGCCGCCACTTCACGGTAATAAGCCGCTGTGCCTTCGCGCGTCTCATCGGGTAAAAAATCCAGCCACTTCTTTCCATGTGGATCATCTTTTACCCCGAAGATCACTTTATATTTTTCATTAGCAAAGGTCAAGGTGGTATCTGGCAGCCAGCGGCATAAACTAACATCCAAGGTTTCAACCAAAGTGCGGTAATGGGCTTCGCTGCGTTCCAGTTCTGCAATGCGCTTACGCGCAGCGACCAATTCTTCGGCTAAAACGGTTTTAGGAGTCTCTTTATCCATGGGCTTCCTTAATTACATGAAAATCCGAATTTTCACCAATTTTCGCATATTGTCGCAAAGCGGCACATAGGGGAATTCCCTACCCAAAAATTACAAACTATATCCATTCAAATAAAAGAATTTTTCGAGCATTAATATAGATGTATTTCATCAAAATAATGCTTAATAGTACGTCTAAACAACCCAGGAACAAAATGAAATAATGTTGTCAACGCTCTGAACACAGAGGTTCAACATGCATTATCTTATTAGTTCAAAACTCGTTTTAAAGATACTACTGCCACTCATGACCAGCGCCGCATTAGTATCACAAGTACTCACCCATACACCGGATACGTTTGTCACCCCCGAAAATCCAACCCCAACCGACAAAGCTGCGCCTCCATCCACGCCCACAACTGCCGCAACCGGCTCGAATATCTCAACTTCTGAAAAAATTTCAGTTGAACTCCCGGTACAAAACCCGGTATACGCATTCGCAAACCCGGCAGGCTGTCTGTTAACCCACCCCAACCTCTCCCCTGCAGAAATGCTCGCCAAGGTGCAAAGCGCCATTGGTTCCGAGTTTGACTTAGCCGAACGCCGACAAATGTATATTTGGAACGGCGAACAGGGCAGCATGCTCAACGTTATCAATGACCCGTTCGTATATGAATTTTCCTTCCACGAATTCCAGCACCCGTTAACCTACCGCGGCGATAAAGTCGCCACGATCTTCTTGAGTCAGGGCTTTGTGGTCTGGTTCCGCGAGTATGGAAAAGACTTTCGCCTGTTGGCAATTCCAATGGTGGATGGTGTACTGGAATCCCCTTGGGCAACTTATGTCACTGCTTACTGGCAAAAAGACGCCATCCCAAACGATGAGAAGATCTACCCGGTGATGAAAAAGCTACCCTGCCATTGGGTGATCGATGCCGGGTATGTCAGCAATGAAACCATCTCCACCATGTTTAACCTCGACTGGCATATCCCCGATTACATGACCGCCGGGCATCAATATCTGGCAGGGACATGCAAAGAAGCAAACCAGATCTCAAGAGAAAAGATCGGCTACTGGGATGCAAGCTCCATGTGCGGTCCGCTTGCTTGGACGATTTTGCACGACACCAATAGTTTCCCATACCGCATTGGCAGCTGGTCAAAAGATGCAAGTGCGTTCACCGGGGTCAACCCGCGCTGGGACGGGCAGCCTTGGAGCACCTTCGACCCGGAAACCTTTACCCGCTTCAGCACTAACGAACCTATTGCAAGCTACGATTTTGAAAAAAACGGCAACCTGTATCCCGGTGATATTATTTATTCTTTTTCCACGTTGTATCAAACGGAAGGATTCTTCGATCACATTCTGTTGGTTGCGAGCGTAAGCAAAAATAATACACGTATGGCAGTCTCCAACATGGTGCGTAATTATCCGTACGAAGATTGCTCCATCGAAGAAGTTGCCTTATATACCCCAGGTGACCTGACCACAGGAGCTTTCAATTACGAGTGGAATGGACACGGCTTCGGCAAGACAGGTACTACCGGCTTCGACGTGCTTCGTTGGAATTGGACCACATATCACAACAACAACCAACCCATGCAATACACCATCCGCTGGGGCGAAACCATCGAAACCATTGCGTTCGATTGGAAGATCTCACCGGAATCTCTACTAGCAGCCAATCAACTGACAGCCGACGCCCAACTCACACCGGGGCAAGTCATCACTCTGCCAGCCTATGCCGAAACCATGCCCTGATCATGATAAGCCCCGGCAAAAAAGAGGTCGCCTTGAATTCAAGACGACCTCTTTCGTAATTTATTCTTCTTCGACCGCTTATCCTGTTCTCTTCAACTCAGCCAGATCTTTTTCAAAATCTTCTCTTGCACGGATTGCAACCGGAGCATTGAGCAACTTTCGGAGGGTCTCTTCATTTTTATTACTCTCGTAATAATCTCGATACATTTCGACAAGCGAAACCGTTTCGCCTGAATATTTCTCTACCCAAACCTCTTCCCCTACCGCCAATCTCCCTTCACGTATCACACGGACATATAAGCCAGGGCGCTCAGCAGCCCGGAACTTCTTCACCCATTGCGGGTCGCCCATACGCGTAGCGAACGTGGAGCAAGGAATGCGCGGCGCGGTCGCTTGCAGGGTCACTTCACCAATATGAAGGAAGTCGCCAATGTTGAAAAACGCGCTTTCCAGTTCACTAATGGTCAGGTTTTCTCCAAACATGCCGGGAGGCATTTCCCTGCCAATTTCTTTTGCCCACCACTGATAATCCGCCTCGCCGTAGACGTAGAGCGCCTGGTCCGGTCCGCCGTGATGTTTGGGGCTGCCGATGAAATCATCAGCGATACCAAGCGAGGTGATCTGCACGGAACCCTGCAATGCGGTCTTATAGATACCGGTAATTTCGGTTCTGCCTTTGTTGATCTGAGTCTGCTGCTTGCCTGCATTGATACTGATAATTTTCATGGTTAATCCTCTTAAATAAATGTCGCGCTGAATGGGTGGATTTTATCTCACCTTTTCAGCGCGACAAGCTTCTATAGATTCGTCTGTTAGAACCTGTCTCAAAAATACCGTGTCACCCTGAGGGAGCGTTCTTCGCGACCGAAGGGTCTCTTATTGGGGCGTAGAGATCCTCACCAGCACTGCATCCGCATCGCGGTGCATGTGTCGCTATTGCTCAGGATGACATTTTTGAGATAACTGTTAGTAATTCGTCGTTCTATCGATCAAACCCTGCTCACGGGCGATATGGTCGCACCACTTGAACACATACACACTGACCACGCCGAAGAAGATGCTCAGTCCCAGCAATATGCCGAGGATTTGCAAATTATCCAGCCCTGCCAACGTTGGGAATGCCGAAGCGACATTTCCCACCAGAGAACGGCGCAACAACTCCAACCAATAAGTTGTCGGCATAAAATACCCGATCGGACGCAGCCACTCCGGTAAGACGCTCAACGGAAATATGGCGCCGCTGAAAATATACAACGCTCCCGCTGTGGCTTCGCCGATAAAGCCTTCGTGGCGAGCCAGCGTGAGAGTCAGACCCGCCAACAGCAAGCCTAGAAGCGCAAGCATCACCACGCCGAGGATGAGGGTGACAAAGAACAACAGCCAGTTCACTTCCGCAAAGTTGATGCGGACGTTCAGGAATAAAATCCCAGCCGCAAGAGTGATAAAGACTGCAATCGAGCCGGTGACAAAACGCGCAACGCCGCGTCCCAGCAAATACAGCGGAATATAGATAGGCGCAATGTACATATACTTGAGTGTCTTGTAATGCTCACGGTCATCGACCACCGCCCACGAGACACCCGTCATCACCGCGCCGACATAAATGTAAAAGGCATTGCCGAGGTAAATATACGGGAACAAAGCAGTATCGAACTGTCCGCCCGAGATGATGCCGTACATGATGACCAAGATCGCCGCACCCGAGATCGGCTTGACGATGGAATACACAGCGAACAGGAAGGGATCCGTCCAATTAGACTCGATCACCCATCCCAGCCAGGCTGCCATACGAAACGAACGCCATGAAGTTGATGTTTGCATAATTTTCCTATTCCGTCATTGCGAGGAGGGCTTCAGCCCGACGAAGCAATCTTATGATTAAGTTGGAGATTGCTTCGTCGCAAAGAGCAAGGGCGCTCCTCGCAATGACGAGACTATCTCCGACTCTCCGTAATTCTTCCCTCGCGCACCGCGATCTTCTCTACGTACGACAGCAAAAACTTTGCCGTCACAATAAAGACGACTGAAAGCACGGCAAGGATAATGATCTCCGTCTGCACGGTCATGAAGCCAAATTGGAATCCCGTGGGGAAGATCAACTGACGCATGGCATCCATGCCCAGCGTAAGCGGAATGATCGAAGCTCCAGCTGCCACCCAGAACGGCAGCGACTTGATCGGGAAGTAAAAGCCCGAAGCGAGAAAGATCGGTTCCTGTGCGAGGTTCGCCATGTGCCAGGCTTCACGCCCGAACATCAAAAACGCCGAAGCCATCATCATGCCCATGCCATACAAAGCCACCATCGCCAACATGAACACGGTGAACAACTGTAAATAGCTCGATACGGTAAAGGTCACACCGAACATCAACATTCCCAGTATCGTCACAGCAATGGCTCGCGTTGCGGTCGCCAGCATGCCGCCCAACGCCATACCCAACAGGATCGCCATCATTGAATTCGGTGCCATGATGTACAGAGCAAGGTTGCCCTGCTCCTTCTCCCAATATAACTGGCTGGACATGCTCCACAAAATATTCATCCAGAACGCCGTCATTGCGCCGCCCATCACCACGAAGCCGACATATTCTTCAGGGGCATTCAAGGCACGATAGACAAACACATACGCGATCACCGCCAGCATCGGCATGACCACCTCGAACACCAGCCACGAAATCTCGCGCTGCTGCCCGATAATGCGTGGATAGGCACGCGCAATAATGGTCTTCAAGAACAAGCGCCAGCCCGTATCTTTGTGCGAATATTTTCTACTCACTACTTCCATTCGATTCCTCCTCTGCCATGCTGCGCCCGACCAGATCCACGAACACATCTTCGAGAGTCGGCTGGCGTTTGTTGAGGTTGGTCACTTTGATATCTTTTTGCGCGAACAGATTGAAGACTCGCGCCAATGCGGATTCTTCCACGAGGGACAAGGTCAGGCGTGCGCCGCCTTCGATGTCGGTCAGCGCCGCTTTCTTAACCTCGGGCTGTTCCTCCATCATTTCCTTGGTCAACCCGTTGAGCGGACTCGTCTCGATCTCGAACATGACATCCTTCTGCAAACGCTGTTTCAAGGCAGTCGGTGTATCGCAGGCGAGGACACGTCCCTTGTTGATGATGGCTACACGATCACACAATTCATCGGCTTCCATCATGTAATGGGTAGTCAAAAGCAGGGTGCGTTCCTTATCCGCTTTCAACCAGTCGAGGATGAAGCGACGCACATCGCGCATCGCGCCAACGTCGAGACCCAGAGTCGGTTCATCGAGGAAGAGCACTTCCGGCTCGGTCAGGAATCCGCGCACGATGTTCATCTTCTGGCGCAGACCAGTAGAAAGGTCAGATGATTTCGTGTGCATACGGTCTTTCATGCCGACCATTTCCAGCAGGGCTTCAATGCGTTCGTTGGCTTCTTTTGAAGGCACACCGTAGAACTGTGAGAACATCCACAAGTTTTCGCGCACGGTCAAGAGACCATAGCCCGAAGACTCGCCGCCTGAGACCATATTGATGCGCGGGCGCACCGACTCGGGTGCAGCGTGGACGTCTGCTCCTGCAACGCGTGCCCAGCCCGAGGTCGGGGAGAGAAGCGTGGTGAGGATCTTGATCAAGGTCGTCTTGCCAGCGCCGTTCGGTCCTAAGAGTCCGAACAGTTCGCCGCGTTCCACGGTCAAGTTAACATCCTGTAGAGCGACCAATTCTTTGCGCGTTTCTTTCTTGCTGCCGCGCAGTTTGTAAATGCGACCAAGGTCTTTTGTTTCGATTGCAAGTGAAGAGGACATGATTCTCCTTAAAATTTTGTAATCTTTATCGTTGTGTTGGCGTGCATCAAACGTAGGGTTTACGTCAAGTACCTTTTGGAGGAGAGTGATAAATTTACCTGCGTAACAGATTCTCTTCTCCTCCTTTGTAAGAGAGCCAGGGTAGGCGACCCTGGCTCTCGCAATTTAAAAGGTCGAAAAGAGTGTGATGCCCAATAAACAACAAAATAGAATATAAGTTCTATTTTACTACGACTCGAATTTGTGATGTAAAATCCGACCATAAAACATCATCTGGCTAACAGGAGCAAACTTTATGAGTGACGAATACACACCAAAGATCGCCATGAGCATTCAGGCACACCCCGATGATCAGGAGTTTTCGATTGGAGGCACGATCTCCAAGTGGACAAAAGCAGGTTGTGAATTTATCACGGTCGTCATCACCAGCGGAGACTCGGGTTCGAATGATCCCAGCAAAGGTGCGGAATACAAGCCTGAACTGGCAAAGCTCCGTGAAGGCGAACAACTTGCCGCAAATAATGTTTTGGGCGTAAAAGAAACGGTTTTTATGCGCTACCCAGATGGTGAACTGGAGCCGACCATTGCCCTGCGCAAAGAACTCACTCGCCTCATCCGCAAATATAAACCCGATACGGTTCTATCGGGTAACCCTGAAGCATGGTTTTACGGTAACGAATATTTGAACCACCCCGACCACCGCGCCGCCGCCCGTGCCGCCTGTGAGGCGGTATTCCCCTCAGCGGGGTCCAGGTTGGTCTTTGCCGATCTGCTCGCGGAGGGGTTCGAGCCGCATGAG
This sequence comes from Candidatus Villigracilis vicinus, assembly GCF_016702885.1. NCBI lineage: Bacteria > Bacillati > Chloroflexota > Anaerolineae > Anaerolineales > Candidatus Villigracilaceae > Candidatus Villigracilis > Candidatus Villigracilis vicinus. The sequence continues at coordinate 57,596 of NZ_JADJDD010000009.1, read as the reverse complement.
GTCAAACGACTCTACGTCCATGGGACGGATAAACCCGATACCTGGGTGGATATTTCCGAAACGATCGATACCAAGGTCAAGGCGCTGCAACAACACGCCAGCCAGGTGCCCGTCGATGAAGTGGAAAAATGGATGAAAGATTGGGCGAAGGAAGACGCGAAAGACAAAGGTTTTGAATACGCTGAATCATATCGTGTGATGATCTTCAAAAAAGAAGAAGAGCACGAGAAGTAGGTCAGATCAAAAGCGCAAGGCAGATGCCTTGCGCTTTTTTTCAACAGTTATCCTTCGGTCACTTCCACATCGTGGGTGATCTCGATCACATCTTTAAGTGTGGCATATACTGAGCAATATTTTTCCTCACTCAACAAGATCGCCTTTTTCACTTTATCAACATCAAGCCCTTTCCCAATGGCTTGATAATGGATATGGATCTTTTTGAACTTCCAAGGCGGATCATCATCCTGCACCGCCTCCGCACTAACCGTAAGCTGGATCAGTTCCTGACGCTGTTTCCCCAAGATTTCGATCACATCATACGAGGAGCAGCCGATCAACGCCATGGGCAACAGGTCGGAAGAACCGATCCGCCCGGCGCCATTGACTGGGAGTTGATGGTTCTCCCTATCACTAATAACGAACCTGGATTGTGTATCCCAATTGAGATGTACAGTTTTCGATGCCATGCCCGCAGTATAGCATAAACAGTGCGGGCGTCTCTTTATGGTACGATAAAGCAGGAGGGCATCCATGTATATATTACTATTCGCCGCAATCCTTTTCGCCATATTGGAAGCAGCCGCCTTGCAAAAGAACTGGTTCAAACTGGAAGTGGTGGCAAAACCCGCTGTTATGCTCTGCCTGTTCCTTTGGCTATCCATGTCAACAGGGATGCAAGGTGTAGTGCTTTGGTTCGGCATGGGCATCATCCTTTCATTAGTTGGGGACGTGCTCCTGATGATCTCCCTCGAGCGCTTCTTTCTGGGTGGATTGATCGCCTTTCTCTTCGCGCATATCTTCTACATCGTCGGTTTCAACTCCCCCATCCCTGCCATATCTGCCTGGAGTGTCATCCTCGCCATCCTGATCGGCTGGGGCGGAGCCCGGGTCATCCGCCGCATTCTCGCATCAGTGATCGCCAAAGGTCAGGGACGTATGCGCCTGCCGATCAGCGTGTATGGTGCGGTCATTTCTCTCATGCTGCTCTCTGCCATGATCAAACTAAATGATCTTTCCTGGGATGCTGGCGCAGCTGTGCTGGTGAGCGTCGGCGCCTTCCTTTTCTACCTTTCGGATGTTATTCTTGCATGGAATAAATTTGTTTCCCCGATCCATAACGGGCGCATCTACAATATTGCCGCATACCATCTCGGTCAGATCCTGCTTATCGCAGGGGTGATCGTTCAATTTGGAAAATAAAAAATTAAAAAGCCGGTCTGTGTGATAATCGGAAGAATGTCAAAATATGGAGGCAGGTATGGCACAACGTTCCATTCCAATAGATGAAGTTCGCATTTTTAGCGGGAGTTCCAACAAACCTCTGGCACAGAGTATCGCCGCCGAGTTAGAAATCCCCTTGGAAGAAACCCATGTAAAAAAGTTCAGTAACGATAATTTGTACCTGCAATTGGGAGCCAGTGTGCGCTACCGCCGGGTCTATATCGTTCAATCGTTGACGCCACCCGTGAATGACAACTTAATGGAGCTGTTGATGATGCTGGATATCGCCCGCGATGCTGCTGCATCCGAGATCCATGCCATCATTCCGTACTATTCTTTTGGTCGCTCCGACAAAAAAGATGCGCCGCGCATCTCCATCACCGCCCGCCTTGTTGCCGACCTGCTGAAAACTTCCGGCGCCACACATGTAATGAGCATGATGTTCCACTCGCCGCAGGTGCATGGATTCTTCCGTGTACCGACCGACCCCTTGAGCAGCCGCCCGGTTTTCCAGAAACATTTGGAGAACCGCGACATGAGCGGCATGATCATCGTCTCACCAGATATGGGGCAAGCCAAGTCTGCGGCGCGTTTTGCCAAAAGCCTCGATCTGCCCGTTGCCGCCGGAAACAAGGAACGCGTCTCCGATACCGAAGTGCGCATCAGTGGATTGGTGGGCAATCAGGTCAAAGGACACAAACGCGCACTCATCTACGATGATGAGATCGCCACTGGCGGCTCGATCGCCGAGCTAACCCGCCTGCTCATTGCAGAAGGTGTTGAAGAGATCATGGTGATGTGTACCCACGGCGTCTTCACCCGCGGCGGCTTGGAAAAACTGGCATCCATCCCACAGATCCGCGAGATCGTTACCACCGATACAGTGGATATTCCCCTGGACAAGCGTGACCCCAAATTGACCGTGCTTTCAGTGGCTCCGATCTTTGCCGATTCCATTCGCCACAACTTCAACCGCGAATCCATCGGAGACTTGTTCGTTTTCGGAGAGTAAACAACCATACAAAAAGACACTCACCTATGCGGGTGAGTGTCTTTTATTTTAAGTATCATCCTCTTCATCAAATTCGACTTCATCGAATTCACTGAGGTCATCATCCTCATCGAGAGAGAGCAGGTCAAACTTGTTCAACTCCTCGTTGAAATCCAGGTTTTCGAGGGCATCTTCAAGAAACGTGGATGTTTCTTCATCATCTGTGCTTTCGATCAGGCTGAGAATGTAGGCACGGGCATCGTCGCCGCCGATCTGGCTGAGCGCCCAAACCGCCGCCATGGTGACAGTATCATCCTCTTCTTCATCTTCTAGCATTTTCAACATGATCGGCGCCGCTTCTTCGATATTCAGTTCACCTGCCGCTTCCGCCGCCGCAAAACGGATGCGCGGATCGGGGTCCAGCAACTTGCTGACCACGCTTTCATTCCAACGGTTATCGTGGGAACGTCCCATGGCACGCAGGGCAGACGCCACCCAAAGCGGATCTTCACGCTCGTACGCCGATTCAAGGATCGCCACCGCTTCATCCCGCCCGGAATAGCCGAAGGCTTCCACAGCAGCGCGGCGCAGAGACGGATTCGCGTCACTGCGGATGACAGCAATAAGAGCGTCTTCGATCTTGCGCAAACGGGTTTCGTCGAGTTCTTCCAACTCGCCCATCAACACAAATTCACCAAGCAGGCTGGCTGCTTTCAGGCGCGGAGCGAGGTCGCTATCGGCTTGGAATATCTTCAGAAGTGTATCCACAAGCCGGGGGTCGTCTGATTCGGCGAGGAGTCCCATTGCACGGGCGCGGACTTCCGCATCCGGGTCGGTCAATAGTGACTTCCCGATATCTTCATATGAAACGATGGTATCTTCTTCGAGATGCGCAGCCAGCGTATCGAGCAGGAGCAGTTTGCGTTTTTGCGGCACGCTGCTCCATACATCCAGAAAGAGACGCAGTGACTTCGGGTCGAGGTCAGAATAATATTGCATGTGACCCTGCGGGATCTCTTTTTTCGAGTCGAGCAGGTGATCGAGAACAGTTTGAAAGTTTAATTCAGCCATAGTTTAAGGAACAAGTTGTGCGGGGTTAACAAAGTCCATGATGTTGACGAACAACATCAAGCCGATCAGCAGGAGCATGGCAATTCCATTGACCATATTCTCCCATTCGGTAGGGATGCGCTTCTTGAAAAAGATCTCAGGCAGCGTAAATAGAATGCGTCCGCCATCGAGAGCGGGGATGGGAAAAAGATTAAACACGCCAAGTGAAACGCTCAACACGCCAATGAGATTGAGTGTAAAGTTCGTCGGCTTGGGCGCCGCCCCGCCTCCGCCGGAAGTTTGCACTTGGGCAGCTTCCTGACGGCTGGTGACATCTTCCTGTACAGAGAAATTGAACAGGTCGTAAATGCCTTTGAAACCAACCAAACGTGCCTGGTCTGGCGCGATAACGCCTTGAATGAGTGCGATCGGTAAATACACAATGGCAGCCGCCTGTAATCCTGTCACCGAAGCACCACCGGAAATACTCTCAACAAACGTAGCCGGGCGTGTTGGGTAGGTAAGCCCCACCCCAAGCGCACCCTGCTGTGAAGTCCGCGAAGAAAGCGGCGTGGCAGTGATGGTAACAGTCTCGCCATTACGATCCAAAACCATCTCCACGGGCGTATCCAAACTTGCGCGAATGATATCAATGGCAGGCTGAATATCATCCACGGTCTGTCCGTTGATCGAAACGATAATATCTCCAGGTTGGATATCTGCCTGCTGTGCAGGTGAATTCTCTGCCACAGTATCGATCTTGACACTGCCCGGTTGCGGCACGCCTTCATACGCGATCAGCGCTGAAAAGACAACGATCGCCGTTAACAGATTCATCACAGGACCTGCCACCAAAACAACCAGGCGCTTCCACGGGCTGGCAGACCCAAACCCGCCGGGAACGTTCGGGTCATTCTCGCCTTTGGGACGTACAAAACCGCCCAATGGCAGGGCATGAACGGTAAATTCAGTCCCCTTCCATATAAAGAGTGTGGCAAGTTTATAGGACGGCAACCCAAAGCCAAACTCCTCCACTTCGATCCCTGCCCAACGCGCAGCAATAAAATGTCCAAGTTCATGAACGAAGATCATCCCGCCAAGGGCGAAGAAAAAGATGACCAGCGATAAAAATCCAAATTCCATTGTTAGATTCCTTTCACGCGATAAGACGCGGTGAGGTGATTATATCTTGCATGCGTTAATCTTTTCTAAGATGAATTTCCCCGCTTCCTTCCCCGCTCGAGCCTGCTTCTGTTTTCTGACGGTTTGTTTCTCCCCGCACCCCCACGCGGGGATGGAACCCCCGCGCTATTCCTACAAAGCCCGCAAAGCGGGCTACACCACCTTCGCTGCCCCCCCTACCCCGGCAACTAAAACATTACTCACACCGGGAATCTCCCGCAAGCGTTTCTCAACCTCTGCCTTGTACTCACCCAAACACAGCACATGGACGTTCGCTCCCGCATCCACGGTATAGCCCACGGGCAGTCCACTGGCGCGCCATTCGCGAACCTGATGAAAAATCTCCAATGTTGCAGCCTGCCAATACATCAACGGCGGCTTCGAGGTCATCATCACAGAATGCATCATGTCCGGAGTGTTCGATGATATTTGCGAAGGCTTCAAAGTCCTTATTCAATATCGCATTACGACAAATTTCGATCCGACGCGGCGCATCCGCCACACGCGCCTCTTGCAATGGACTCGTCCCCGCAATGGCATGACCTTCCGTAGAGCCGGTCTTTTTATGTGAGGCGTTCACAATGGCAACACAATCCGCCAAATTCCAATGTGCAGCCGGTGCAATAGAGAACGCATACGAATCAGCTTCGTCCTTGCCCATTTGCCATTCCACAAATCCCGCCGGAATCGAACGCGAAGCGGAACCAGATCCGCGCCGTGCCAAGACAGAAAGTTCGGGTTCGCTTAAGTTAAGTCCTGCCGCTTTGGAAGCCGCCACCGCCAGCGCCGCAAACGCCGCCGCCGAAGAGGCAATTCCCGCCCCGGCAGGGAAGTTGTTCTCGCTGGTCACTTCGGCTCTTTCATTTATATCCGCCATCTTTCGCACGATATCCAGAATATACGAAACACGCTCCAACCCCTTGCCCGTCACCGGTGTGGAGTTAATCGTCAACGAATCCGTTTTAGCAGAATTAAATGAAACAGTTGTACGAGTGAACAATCCATCCAAATTCATGGATATGGACCCATTTACAGGAAGACGCAGGGCATTATCGCGATTGCCCCAGTATTTGATGAAAGCAATATTTGGGTTTGCTTGGGCAGTGGCAGAAGAGGGTTTCATGGCAAATTCTCGTTGAAAATCGGTGGTTTGTAGGGTGACTTAGCACAAAACTGGCGGTCGCGCGCAATATTGCAGGCTTCAGAACAAATCAAGTTTACCATGTGAAATTATCCCAGCCGTTGAGTTAAAACCTAGTAGTTTATTTCAACAATGGCGCCCAGTGGAAATCGGCCGGGTGCCGCCAAAGAGGGAGATAAAATCCCAAACCCGCCACGCCGCTTGCCCGGGAAGTTTCCGCCGCGGACCCCCCCGCGGGGGGGGGGCCCCCCGCGGCGAACGCCGTCCCTTGCCTGGGGGGCCGCCGGGGGGGGGGGGGGCGGCGCTTCCGGCTAAGATAGGCCGGGGCCGCGGGGGGGGGGGTCCTGCCCCCCGGCGGGTCGGGGGCCGCCGCGGGGGGGGGGGGGGGGGGGGGGGGGGGGGGGCGGGGGCCGGCGGGGGCGGGGGGGCCCCCCCCCCCCCCGGGCCAAAGATGATCCGCTTGCGCTAATATGGCAGGCTTCAAGTTTACCATGTTGGAAATTTCTGTATTACAACCATCTACGTGACGATCTGTGATCTTTTAAATAGTTGAAAAAGGCGGCAGTGGGTATTAGTGCAAATGGAAGATTAGCCGGCAAATTCAAACCATGAGGGAATATCTCGCCAATACGACCAGCGTAAATCCTTAATCATACGATAACCCAGACTTCAAACACCATTAAAAGGTCACCCTTACAATCCGTAGAGAACTCCAAACACATAGTACATGCATATTGCGTCAAATCGTAAAATTATTATTTCTTACGCGCCTGTTGTATTTCATCCTGCCCAACCAGCTATATGAATATGGGTCATGTTAGGAGAATTATTATGGAAATTATATTTGCTGTTCTTTTCCTACATCAATACTTAAAGGCGCTCATTCTTCAGGACACCAATCAAATCGCCTATCTGCATTACCTTTGGCGTAACCATATCAGTCATTGATCCTTATCAGTTATCATCAACCACCGTAATTAATGGAGGGAAACTGCTTGTAGAAAAAATACTGACTGAGATCAGCAGCTTTGTGAACCATGAATAAGCATTTATTTTTAATCGCCAAAACTGGATGAAACCAAAGCACATCTTAACATTCCGTAAATTGCAGATGTGGTACAGTTGCCCATATCTATTACTCCACAAAGGAGCCTCCCTATGGAACAAAAAGCAGGTGCGCAGATCAGTCGGCGAGCGTTCATTCAATCACTGGTGATTTTATTTGTATTGATGATGATTGCCGGAATTTTGACTCTCGTGATCCCCGCCGGGCAATACACCCGCGTCGAAGTGGATGGACGTGAAACTATCGACCCCGCTTCCTTCCAATTCATCGACCAACCCGATTATCCGGTCTGGCGCTGGTTCGTGGCACCGTTCGAAGTCCTCGGCAGCGAAAGCGGATTGACCGTCATCGTCATCATCATCGTTCTGTTCTTCGCAGGCGGCGCTTTTGCCGTGATGGACAAGACCGGCACCTTACGCGCCTTCATCGGCAGCATCGTGCGGCGCTTCAGCGGACGGAAATACACCTTGCTGTGGATGGTCTCGCTGGCGTTCATGTTCCTCGGCGCGACTCTCGGCACTTTCGAAGAGGTCGTGCTGCTCGTCCCGGTAATGATCGCGCTCTCCTATTCCCTCGGCTGGGATGCGCTAGTCGGCTTGGGCATGTCCATCCTCGCCACTAATATGGGATTCTCCGCCGCCATTTCCAACCCGTACACGCTCGGTGTGGCACAACAGCTTGCAGGCTTGCCGCTTTTCTCCGGCGCATGGCTGCGCATTATCATCTTTGCCGTGATCTACCTCATCTTTACGTCTTTCCTTTCGGCGTACGCGCGCAAGATCGACAAAGACCCGAAAGCCTCGCTCGTGCATGACGAAGACAAAGCCGAACGCGAAAAGTATAAAAGCATGGACGCGTCCTTCATCGAAGAAGACCCAAAGCAGAACCGCGCCATGAATTTCTTCGGCATCTTCGTCATTATCATCTTCATCACCATGCTTGCCGGTCCGTTCGTTCCCGCCATCTCTGATTACGCCCTGCCCCTCGTCGGTATTCTCTTCCTCATTGGCGGGCTGGGCGCGGGCTTCCTCTCCGGCAAAGGCAGCAAGACCGTCTGGCAGGGACTCATCGAAGGCTGGGGCGGACTCGCTCCCTCGGTTCCATTGATCCTCATGGCAGCCAGCATCCGCTTCATCATAGACAGCGGCGGCGCAACCGATACCATCCTGCATGCCGCGGCTGACCCATTCCAACAACTTGGCGCATTCCCTGCCGCTGTCGTCGTGTATGCGCTTGCACTGGGTATTGAGTTTTTCATTGCATCGGGTTCTGCCAAAGCCTTCCTGATGATGCCCATCGTCCTGCCGCTTGCCGATCTTATCGGCGTCACGCGCCAGACAGCCGTACTCGCCTACATCTTCGGTGACGGCTTCTCCAACCTCGCCTACCCCACCAACCCCGTGCTGCTCATCAGCCTCGGACTGACCGTCGTCAGCTACCCCAAATGGCTGCGCTGGACAGCCAAACTTTGGCTATGGGTCATCCTTGCGACCGTTGCATTTTTGGGCGTTGCCGTGGCGATCAACTTCGGACCGTTCTAATACTTTCTTCTTTCTATTAGCAAGATTCTACGCTGGCAAAGATTCAAACTCTATGGACTCTCTATTCTCCGAATCCTACGAAGCCTCACGCGCGCGCTTCCTTCTGGACTGTGAGCGGCTTGCCCCCATGTGGGCTTCATCCCGTCTGGAAGCGCATCGGCTCAAGAACTTCCCCGACCTGAGCATAGACTGGCTATGGGCAGAACCGCACAAAAAAGAAAACATCGTGCTGATCTCCACCGCCGAACATGGCATTGAAGGCTATGTCGGCTCGGCAATGTTGAAACTCTTCATGGATGAGTTCGCGCCACACATCAACCATGAAACCACGGGGTTGTTACTTGTACATGCCATCAATCCATGGGGAATGAAACATCACAAGCGCGTCACTTCAAATCACGTTGACCTGAACCGCAACTTCATCTACGATGGGGTTTTTAGCCCGCAGATCAACCCAGCCTACGACACACTTCTGGATTTCCTTAGCCCAGATCATCCCGTGCGTAGCTTGAGCGCAGAGACGCTTCCCTTTTATGCAAACGCCATCCGCTACATGGTCTCACCCGGCAAGGCAAAGGTACAAGAAGCGACTCTACTCGGTCAACACCGCGATGCGCAAGGCGTTTACTACGGCGGGATGGAATATCAAGAAGAGACCATCGTCTTGATGGAGCTGTATCGACAGGCGCTGGCGGAGTATCAAAATTTCATTCAGGTGGATATTCACACCGGCTACGGTCCGCGCTATCAGATGTCGGTCATTATCCCGCCGCTCGACCCAACTTCCTCGTCCGAAGCGATGCGAAAGTTCAACTATCCGCTGGTACAAAAGATCGATGCAGACGAGTTCTACGCCATCAGCGGTGATATGGGAGAATACATCTATCGTTTGCGCGATGCCGAATTCCCAAGTAAGAACGTCTTTGCCTGCGGATTTGAGTTTGGCACCTATGGCGACTCCCTGCCCGCACTCCTGCGTAGTTTGCAAATGACCATTTTGGAAAATCAACTTCGTCATCACGGCGCAGTCAGCCCGCGGGCGGAAAAAGAAATCCTTGCAGATTATGAGGAAATGTTCCTGCCCTCTGAAGCTAAATGGCGCAAAAAAGCGCAGATGGATGGCAGGCTGGCATTTAAGGGGATTTTAAAAGCGCATAACCTTTTGTAACCCTTGCTTTGTATCATGCAATCTTTGTTTATCACCTTTACTGAGTAGTCGCGGTCGATCTTCATTCAAGATATAAGTAATGAACTACTCTTATAAAAACAACCTGTCCATCTGATCATGGCAGGTTGTCAATTTCTGATTGGAAGAAGAGGTGGAGCAGTCAATACCAACACCTCTTAGATCGAATGATTTTGGCTCGTAGTAAGTTTTATTGCTAAAAAGCTATTCAGACTGTTCCTGTTCTTGTTCCTTATCTTTCTTCTTGTCTTTTTTCTTCTCTTTTTTCTGTTTCTCGCCCCAAGCGTAAATACTCTCAACAGGGATTTTCAAGGTGTAGTTCTTCTTTTTAATAATGGAAGATTTTGCATCTACCAACACAACGCAATCACCCTCCAACCCATCAAAAGTTCCGTCCACAATGATCCCAGCGAGCACCAGGGAAATTTGATCCCCTTTATTAATATTTCGAAAATGATCAAGAGTTGTCGTCATAAATTAGTCCTTTCTGTGCAGCTATTTTACAATGATTCCAGAGGTCTTTTGAAACGTTAACAATACTATCCCCTGAGTTCAAACCTACCTGGTACAAGAATCCTACCCTGTCAGCTTTCCTGCTCTGGCATCCGCACATAATTGAATGAATTCATAGCTCATTGGGTCTATTTTGCCGAAGCGGTGAATCTGATGAGGCGCAGGGTCAACAAAGGGTGGCTGACCAGTTACAAGGTCAGAAATGAGGCGGGCAATGCCGCCAGACATGGCGATGCCTGCTCCGGCGCATCCGGTGGCGGCGATGAATCCGCTCACGCCGGGGTATTCCCCTAAAACAAAATTTCCGTCAGGCGTGTAGTTCGACAAGCCGCGCACATAACTTGAAATCTGGATCTGTTCGATGAGCGGAAAATACAGGCTCATATCGGGCGCGCCTTCCATGAGCGTTTGCCAGCCATTCGCATCTTGTTTGAAAGTGAAACCGTCCATCGTGTCGGGCAGATCGAGAGGATGTACCGAAGCAGACTCGCGCTCTCGAAAACCGAAAAGCAGGCGGTTGGATTCAGGACGGGCGTAGGCGCGCGCATCGGGCAAAATGACGAAAGGCTGTTCCGGCGAAAATTGCGTATGCGGTTCGGTGATCCAATAATGACTGCGGATGGGCGCCATCGGCAGTCCAATGCCGATCTCATGCGCGAGCAAACCCGCCCACACCCTCGCCGCATCGATCACAATATTGGCATGGATATTCTCACTGGTAGTTTTCACACCGATGATCTGATCGCCGCGTCGGATAATTTCTGTAACGGCTGTATTCTCACGAACTTGAATGCCGAGCACATGCGCCGCTTTGATGTAGCCGCTGGCGAGAGTGTAGCCATCCACGTAACCGTCTTCGGGCATGAAGACCACGCTGGTATCACGCGGCAGGCGCATCCACGGCAGGAGGTGCGCGGCGGTGGTGGTGTCGAGCCATTCGACTTTGAGTCCACGTTCTGTAGAGATGGTGGCGAGCTCACGCAGATTTTTTTGATGTTCTGGGGAAACGGCGGCATACAAGCAGCCAGTTCGACGCACGTTCAATGAACGACGGGTGACTGACTCCACTTCGCGAATGGCTTGATAGGTTTCCAAGACCATTGGAATGAGGGCGGGTTTGAAACGTCCGCGTGTGAGCAGACCCGCCGCCAAACTGGAGTTGCCTTGCGCGATACTGTTGCGCTCAAGGAGAAGGATATTCTCCACGCCGCGCTTCGCCAAATAAAAGGCGACAGCCCCGCCAAGAACTCCGCCGCCAATGATCACCACATCGTATGATTTCATGTTTACTCTTCTTCACCACAAAGGTGCACAAAGGTTTTTTAGATTTTCCTTTGTGACCCTTTGTCTCCTTCGTGGTGGAAAATTACGGTCTTTCGCCGTTTGCCAGACGGTCTTCGAGCTCATCAAGGATGATGGGCAGATCCCAAATGCCTTCGATGACGTAATGAGCGCCAGCGCGGTACAACTGCTCTTCCACTTTTTCGAGCGCGGTGACCTGTTCATCATCCGAAAGTTGATTGAACTCTTCTTCGGTCAAACCCATCAGGTTGCCGGTTTGCGAGAGCCCCACCGTCCACACACCTGCATTTAGACCTTCTTCGATATCCGCAAGCGTATCCCCCACTTTCACCACGGCTTCCACGGGAAAGACATTTAAGTTCATCATGTTCTGATACACCATCCACGGGAAAGGTCTGCCCGCGGGAACTTCATCGGGGCAGACGGTAGAGTCGGGCGCGTAGCCTTTCTCTGCGGCAACGGGCATCAGTTCATCCATCATCGAACGGATGTAGCCCGTCGTCGAGCCGATCTTGATTCCACGTTCGCGGATCTCTTCAATGGCTTCCAAACAGCCGGGGATGGGTTCGGCAAAATCCTTCACTACTGCAATTTGCATCGGCACAAATGATTCAAAGAGACTGTCAATATCGGCATCCGAGGCGGGAGCGCCGTGTTTGGCTTCCCATGCCGCCGCCACAGCCGGACGCGCAAGGATCGTGCGCAGGTGATCTTTCTTCATCAAGCCCATGCCAGAGCGCGCATCGGCAGCGGTGATGGTCACGCCGCGTTCTTCAAACAAACGCAGGAAAACCGCCGTCGGCGCGAATGAACCGAAATCCACGGTGGTACCCGCCCAATCCAAAATGACCGCTTGCACATTGCCAATGTAAGTGCGTTGATAGGTAAACATAATCGCTCCGTAAGTTTGATTTTATTTTTGAGTAGCGCGACATTCATGTCGCCTTGCATTTTTTTGGGCGAGATAAATCTCGCACTACGTTAGTTTGATTTTATTTTTGTGTAGCGCGACATTCATGTCGCTTTGCAAAATTTTGGGCGAGATAAATCCCGCCCTACGTTAGTTTAATGTCCATCTTCTTCAAGACAGATTGAATCGCAGACATCAAGCCTTTCACATCCGACGCACCCAATCGCCCCACATGCCCAATCCGAAAACAATCCGCATGGCTGAGTTTACCGGGGTAAATCAAAAATCCCTTGGCACTCAACAACTCATAAAACTTGCGAAAGTCAAAATTCGGGTGCGCGGGATAATAGAACGACGTAATGATATATCCGCGCTTCTCAGCGTGCAAATAGGGTTTGAAGCCCATCGCCTCCATCGCCGAAAGTGTGATGACATAATTTCGTTTGTAGCGTTCGCCGCGCGCGCTCACGCCGCCTTCTTTTTCCAACTCAAGCAGCGCCTGCCGAAAAGCAAGGATGGCATGAATGGGCGGCGTGAAGCGGAATTGTCCATCACTCTCCAAACCTTTCCACTGGGCGTACAAGTCAAGGCTCAGTGTGCGGGCAAAGCCTTCGGTCGCTTTGAGCGTTTCGATCTTCGCCAGGATGAACGAAAAGCCAGGCACGCCTTCGATACATTTATTCGACGACGAGATCAGATAGTCAATATTGCAGGCACGCAAGTTAACCGGATACGCGCCAAAACTGCTCATCGCATCTACAAAATAAATTTTATTGAACTCTTTGGCGATCTTCCCATATTCTTCAATGGGATTGATGATGCCGGTCGTCGTTTCACAATGGACGACCGCCACATGCGTGATCGCCGGGTCAGCTTCCAACGCCTCTCTCATGGACTTCGGGTCTGGTACGTCATCTTCGGCAGTTCTCAAGCTGACAGTTTGTATTCGGTGAATGTTCGCGATCTTCAACATCCGCTCACCATACGCGCCATTGATGAGGATCAGCAGTTTGCCGTCCTGTGGGATCGTGGACGAGAGAATTGACTCCACGCCAAAGGTTCCACTGCCCTGCATAATGATGGACGTATATTCTTCATGCCCATCGCCCAAACCCACCAGACGCGAGCGCACATCTTTTACAACTTCGATGAATTCCGTGTCCCGCGAGCCGAGGTCACGCAGCATGGCTTGCTTGGTGGGTCCGCTTGTGTTGAGGGGACCCGGCGTAAAAAGCGTTTTATCGCGTTAGGATGGAATATCCGAACCTAAGACGTCCAATCCTAAGAACATAGACATGATTGCTCCTACAAAATCCAGCAGGCATCCACTGGGAAATTAACTTGAAACTGCTCACCCACCACCGGTATTTTCAACTTGCGTTCGTTGAAGACATCCAGTGAAAATGGGTGTCCTTCCACATCCACGCGGATACGGACGATGGAACCAAGATAAGTGATCGAATCCACTTTGCCGCTCAGGTTGTTCGCGCCATCGAGATGACCGGGGTTCAATTCTTCAGGTCGAACGGCGAGACGAAGCGGCTTGTTATCCAAAAATTTCATACTTTGCCGTCCGTACCACTTGTGAACCAACTTTTACAAAGCCTTCTTCCGGCTCATGAGCGTCCACTGGAATCAAGTTGATCTGCCCGACAAATTTGGCAACGAATTCTGTGGCAGGGAAGTTATAAATTTCGCTGGGCGTTCCCACCTGCTCCATTTTTCCCTGGCTCATCACCACGATTCGGTCAGAGAGCGAAAGCGCTTCTTCCTGATCGTGCGTGACGTAAATGGTGGTGATACCAAGCGTTTGTTGAATACGGCGAATCTCCATACGAAGTTCCACGCGGATCTTGGCATCGAGCGCGGAAAGCGGCTCATCGAGAAGTAAAACCTGGGGTTGGAAAGCCAAAGCCCGGGCGAGTGCGATGCGCTGCTGCTGTCCGCCAGATAACTGAAACGGGTAGCGCTTCCCATAATCTTCGAGATGAATGAGCGCGAGCATTTCTTCCACTCGGGTTGCAATCTCACTTTTGTTCTTGCCCGCGATCTTCAAACCATAGCCGATATTTTCGGCAACGGTCATGTTCGGGAACAAGGCATAAGATTGAAAAACCATGCCGACATTGCGTTTATTAGGCGGAAGATAAGTGAGATCGTTGCTGTTGATGGTGATATAGCCTGAAGTGGGGACTTCAAAACCGGCGATCATGCGCAGAGTGGTGGTCTTGCCGCAGCCACTCGGTCCGAGGAAGGAGATAAATTCTCCCTGCTCCACGCTCAAGTTGAAATTTTCCACGGCGACGGATGTGCCGAAGGCTTTGTGAATATTGGTCAGTTCAAGATAGCTCATAATTCCTCGAAGATTAGCGTCCGGTCAATTGGCGTTGTGTGGAGTTGCCCCGGCTGAAATATTGGATCAAGCCCAGGCTTATCCAGGTCAGCGCATAACTGATGATGGCAAGCGCGGCAGGCTCGAAGGCTTTATCGCGTCCGACGGCCGCCATATAGGGTCCCAGCGCCGGACGAAGCAGGAAGTCGCCGAGAATGAGTTCGCCAATGACGGTGGCGAAGGAGATCAATGATCCGCTCAGAATGGCAATGCGCAGGTTTGGGAAAATAACGTCGATGAGAATTTTCGTCCAACTCGCGCCCATGCTTTGCGCCGCTTCGGTCAGCGTACGGACGTCAATGGTGCGCATGCCCACATCAATGGCGCGGTACATGTACGGCATGGAGAGGATGATGTATCCACCGACCATTAGAATATCAGTGGTAAAGGCATTAAAGTCATGCGGAAGGGCGGACGTCCAAAGGTGGTGTTAATGCCATACACATAAACGATGACAGGAATGACGAACGGCAAAATGGTGATGATCTCCACCAGCGGGCGCGCCTTGGGTAGTTTGAGGTACAACCAATACACCGTTGGCACAAAGATCAAAACACTGAGCGTGACCGAGATAATGCCCATGATGATCGAGTACTGAAAACTGCTCAGAAATTTCGGGTCAGATAAAACGATGGAATAGGCTTGCAGGCTGATCTCACCCTTTTTCATACGCAGGGAAAAATCGAGCGTTCCATAAAGCGGGATGAAAAAATAGAGCAGGGCAAGAATCGCCCAAAAGACAGACCAGAGATCGAAACGAGGTTTCTTCATGATTTCAACCACCTCGATGTGCGGCGCTGCAAAACGTTATACGCCAGAATGGTGACACCCATAATGACGATCATACCGACAGCAAGGGCGTAGCCCTCGTAGGGATTGTTCAATACGTCGCCGCGAATTTGTTGGGCAATGAGAATTGTGATGAGGTAGATACTGCCGCCGGTTAATGCATAGGCGGTGGCATAAGCTCCAAAAGCGCTGCCAAACAAAAGCAGGGTGGCGCCGAGAATGGAAGGTGTGAGGATGGGCAGCGCCACATCCCGCCAGTATTGCCACGAGTTTGCACCGAGGTTTGCCGAGGCTTCGCGCCATTCTTTTTTCAAACCTTCGAGCGCGGGGGTGATGGTGAGCACCATGAGCGGGAATTGGAAGTAGGTGTATGCCAATACCAAACCAGCCATGCTGTATAAGTTGAAGCCATTATCATAGGGGTTGAACGGACAAACTTGCGCGCCAGTTGCATCAGGGTAGCAAATGGATTTGAGGATCGCAGTAACGAAACCCGTCCGCCCAAGGGTGGCGATGTAAGAAAATGCCAGCGGTACCCCGCCAAAGTTGGCGGCAAGACCCGAAAAGGTCATCAGAAAATTTCGCACCCACTTGGGGGTGTTTCCAAGTGTGATGGCATACGCTACAAAAAATCCGAACACCCCTCCCACCACTGAAGTGATGACACTGACCTGCAAACTCACGCTATATGCCTTAATGACGTAGGGGTTTTGCATTACCGCATAGTTGCTGAGTGTGAAGTTCCCATTAAAGTCTTGAAATGACTTCAAAAGCAGGTTGGTGGATGGAAGCAAAAGAAAGAAAAAAATTAAAGCGAAAAAGGGAACCAGCCCGATCCAGTTCGTTTCGGAGAGACGTTCCCAGATGCTTTTTTTTACGGGAACTACAGGAGGAGTTAGTGTTTGAGCCATAAGTGAAGGCGTGACCCAGCCAAAATAATTGACTGGGTCACGTTACAGAAGTTATTAAATTGGATTACTTGATGTCGAGACCGACGACACTGTCCCACTCATTCTTGATGAGTTCGCGGGCGGCGCTGAGCTGGTCACCGGAAGGAACAACGGAGGCAGCGATGAGCGCAGGATCGGGCAGTTTCGCCTGAAGTTCAGCAGGAACCACACCGCGTTCGTTCAAGTCGGCGAGGCGGGCAGGAGCGCAGTAGCCTTCCATCCAAATCAAGTGACCTTCATCTGAATAAAGGAATTCTTCCCAGAGGCGGGCAGCCGCAGGGTGCGGAGCGTAGGCGCTAACCGCCTGGAGGTAGAAGCCGCCCCAGTTCACATCGGTCGGGTATACGATCTCAATGTTGGGGTTGCCAGCGAAGTTGTCCTTGTTGGCAGCGGCGAGGTAGTTCCACTGGAAGGTGATGGGGGTTTCGCCCTTGGCGATCGGACCGGAGTCAGCGATGAGCGGGAGCAGAATGCCCTTCTCGTTCAATTCCTTGAAGAATTCCAAACCGGGCTGAATGTTGTCGAGGTCGCCGCCGTTGGCAAGCGCAGCCGCATACACAGACTGGGCAGCCTGATTGGAAGCGCGGGGATCGCCAGCAAGAGCCACCTGACCTTCGTACTGTTCATCGTTAAGGTCTGCGTAGGAGGTGGGGATGTCAGTCACAACGTCGGAGTTGACTTCGAGCACCATCACACCGTTGTAGTCCACATAGTAGAAGCCGTCAGCGTCCTTGGTGCCAACGATGGTGTCCCAAGTTGCAACTTTGTAGGGAGCCAAAAGACCCTGTTCCTTGGCAAGAGGACCATACGCAGGACCCACATCAATCACATCAGGAGCCTGAGGACCTTTGGTTTCCTTGTTGTCGATAATCGCTTGGAGTTCGTCCGCAGAACCGCCATCGGGCAGGAGGGAGTTAACCTTGATGCCATACTTGGTGGAGAAGGTCTCCATCATCACACCATAGTTACACCAGTCATTGGGCAGGGTGATGACGTTTAATTCGCCTTCGGCTTTGGCAGCGGCGATCAAGGCATCCATACCGCCGCCTTGTTCGGCGGAGGTCACGGTGTTCCAATCCACATTACTGGCAGAGCCACCGGCAGATCCGCAGGCGCTCAATACGAGAGTGGCAGCAACCAAAAGCGCAACCACCTGAAAGGTAAATCTCTTCAACATATTTTCTCCTTGTTGGGTTTATGAAATACTGCTTCATCATACAAAGGAGAACTTAATGGTGTATTTATGATTTGCTAAATTCAAGTTAAGGAAAATAAAAAACATTCCGGCAATATTAACCCCTCATAACAATTTAATAACCTTAATGGCGGAATATTGGTGCGAAAATAAGCAAGGAGTGAAATCATCCAGTTGTTGAATAAGCACAGCAACTGGCGTGCGCATCCACTCCTTTTAATGCAGCAATGTAGTGATACGTTGCTGCATTAATTGATAAATCACATGAAAGATCAGGGGATCCACTATTTTCAAAATATCGTAACATTACAATCAATCTATCTAATTGCAGCAATTCCGCCATCCGCAAATGCGACTAAGTGCTGATGTAATGCACGCCACGACTTAAAAAGATGAGGACAAGGAGGGTAGACCTCAGTGCGGTTTGAACTTGATGGGTTTCAGAAAGACGTTCTATTTTTTTTCTTTTATTGCACTTAACCCCGCCATCAACAACTGCGCGGCAACCTGCATGGATTCTTTCAGGCGCATGGTGTCTGGCGACATGACCCATAACAACATCAGCCCTTCATACGCACCCAACAGGGCTGTGGTCGCATCCTGCGGGTTGACTTGCACAAACTCACCGCGCGCAATCCCCTGCTCGATGATCGCCTCAAGCCCGCTGTGATATCCGGCGGCAATCCGCTGCATGGCGGCACGGGTCTCCGGTGTTGGGCTGGACATTGACTGGTATTTTGCGCCCGTGAGATAGAGTTCGGACAGGTCTTCAGTGGAAGCCAGCACCTGCTCAAAGAATTTCTGCAGACGCATAATAGCAGGAGCATCCACTTCGCTGAGTGTTTTCAGGGCGGCGATATTTACTTCCGCGTTTTGCATCAGCAGTGCGTGGATGATCTCATCCTTGCTTTTGAAATACCAATACACACCGCCAACACTTAACCTTGCCTTGCGAGCGATGTCTTGTATTTTCACGTCTTTTAACGGCTTGCGTGAAAATATCTCGCGTGCTACAGCAAGGATTTTGGACTTTCGTTGTTCACTGACATCAGGTTTGGGCATGGTGTTTTTCTCATGGTAAAATAACCGAATAAGATTCAGTTATTTTACACTGCAATCAGGGATGCGTCAATTAATCCTGGCGCAAGTTCGATAAAAGGAAAAGTACCTGAATATTCTGGATGATCCTACAAAATATAAATATGGCAGCCAACACAATCAGAAAAGCCGCATCCCCAGGTCGAATAGATGGTTCATTGGTTTTATGGGTCTGATATATATGGGGCTTGGCTTGGGCTGTCTGGTGATGGGTATTGTCGCGTTCATTGGCGATCCTGCGGAATATATTCTCTTGGGGCGGGAAGGCGTTCCAGCCACCGGGGTAATTACCGGAAAAAGACATCTGAAAATTGAGCGCCTTTTGAAGTCTGACCAGCATAGTTATTACATTACTTATAAATATACCGCAATGGTCAATGGGGTGCCTGCCCAATTCGAATCAGAAAATCAAATTCCCCAATCTTCGTATTATAAAAAATATCAGGCTGGGCAGACAATTGAAATTCTATACGCTGCGTCTGACCCACAGATTTCCGCCGTCAATGCCGGTCTGGGAGTAGTTCCTGACAATTCTATCCTAATGCTGCTGATAGGCGCGGTGGGCGCTGCATGGTTTGGGTATAGTGGTTTGACGACCCTCCATGATGAGTTCGTCACCCAGCGCGGTTCTTGATTGCATAACCACCCGAAGGATTTGTGGATACTACCGGGGCGTTTTTGCGTGATTGAGTTGAGTACGGCTTCAAGATGGCACTGGTCAAGTGCAGTGTGCTCACCGCTACCGATTAGTGTCGGTTGACCAGACAGTCTGTTGGCGATGATTAGGGGAATATCAAATCATAAGCCTCGCCATAAAGAAGAAGAATACGCCGAGAAAAATTATTGCCGTAGGCCAGAATGCTTTCTCAGGCTTCATAAATAAAAATACAATTGGTGCAAAGGGAAGGAACAGGCAGGCAAGGAACCAGCCTATGCCTTCCTTGAAGGCTTCTACATAAAACCAGATTGACCCAATGGTAATTACCAAAAAACCGAATATCATAGTTACCAAACTTGCGCGCAAGAAAAATTCGTCCACAGCTACCTCTTTTAATATAGATTTTGGTTAAATAATTCACACTACTACTTATTCCGCAGGGCAATTGCATTTGAAGCTTTCAAATGCAATTGCCCTGTGATGTTTGTCTATGTGGAGAAGTAAATTCCATGATATAGTGTAAAATAACTGAACTCAATTCGGTTATTTTACACCGCGACAAAAAAAGCGTCAATAATTCCGGAAGAATTTCAATAAAAGGAAAAACACATGGATACGCGGAAACAAGATAGACCCTACCAACATAAAAATCACCAAAACTCATCGAGCGGAAGGAGGTGCAGTTTTATTTTGGGACTGATTTACGTAGGAGTTAGCCTGACTGTTCTGGCTCTGACAATGATTGCATTTTTTAACAACACAATGAGATACAACCTTTTAAAACGTGAAGGCATCACGGCTGCTGGGGTCATTACCAAAAAAATACATAATGAACCAAACCCCCTTTCAAGACGTAAATCCCATTATTTTTATGTTGTGTATCAATACACAGCGTTGGTTAATGGTTCACCTGCCCATTTTGAGACCACCAAGGAAGTTCGCTCCGACCTCTATTTTAGATACCAGGTCGGACAAGCGATTGAAATTCTGTACGTGGCGTCTGACCCAAAGATTTCAGCCATCAAGGCAGATTTGAAACCAGAGCCCCTTTCTTCCATCCCGTTGACTTTGATAATTGTGGCGTTTGTTGTGTTGTTTGGGTACGGCGGCGTGAAGGGAATGTTGGATGCACTCGATGCGTGATAATCCATCAAGAATCTTATGAAGCCCCTGCGAGGGCTTCATAAGATTCTTTGGAAGGCAAGGTGTTATTTGCAGATGTGGGTGGCGCGATATAAATTTCGCTTTACATTAAGAACAGGGCGGCTAGCGCCATCACCAATACCAGAGCCGCCAAGCCCCAGGCAGTATATTGCGCGCTTTGGTGTTGTTCCATGCCCATCAGTTCCACGCCAGCATGTTCGATGACATAGAGCCTGTCAGGGTTGTACCAGACTGTAACAGGCTGCCCCACCAGCCCTTCCAACTCTATGACTGGACAGCGGCTTGCCCACGCATTCGGGTTTTTCTTCGCGCGGCAGGTGAGCACGACTCCGCTTTGGGTTTGGATACTGGCTTCATACCACCAATTCTTTTGTTTTGTGACAGCCAGTACCCGCGCTGTTTCCTGTGTGAGTGCGTCCTGCGAGGGCGGTCGGGTTTCGTAAATAAAATACCCTGCAATGGCAACAAAAATTAGTGCAGCAATGCCGGAAATGTTTTTTTTCATCGTGTTATTCTTTCGGTTATGGAATCAATTTCAACGTAGTCACTGCCGCCGATTCAACTGCATCCAAACTAAACGGCAGGGTGTGATATTCGACCGCCAGCCATTGCTGGATCTGGTCATCGTAATGCGGGTTGAACGGCTGACCCGATTGCCCGCTGGGGATGATGGAGCGCGAAGCGTCCCAATCGGCGGGGTCGGCGATAATGCGATAGGCGGGACCGAGAGTCATGGCGTAGGGTTTATCGGCGTAGTACGCTCCGCTGTTGACGGTGTTCCAGTTACTGCCGGTGGGGAAGGGGCCGCGGCTGAAGATGGGTGCGAGCGCGGCGACGCTCCAACGGATGAGCGTAGGTGTGCGGTGTGAACGTCTCCCCAGGTTTGCCCGTCAAGTTCTGTCACAGCGGCGGAGAGCGCGGCGCTCATCATCTCGGCGCGGCGTCCGTCCCACCAAACATGATTCGGGTCATCAAGCAAGTTTTGCAGGAACATGGACGGGTATCCTGCCAGGGTGAGGTACGAGTCTGTCGAAGCAGAATCCAGCTTCGAGTTAAGCGTGAGGCGCAGTACATGCCACAAGGCAGATTCGCTCAACGCGGCGGCGGCGCTGTCGGGGGACATATCCCCATCCCAATCCTTCAAAAGAGAAATGGCGGCTTTTTCAGAATCCGTTTGCGGTGCGGCTTCGTTTGCAATTGCCTGCGCCACTTGCAGGTTGAGGTCGCTGTAAACGCTGGCTTGAAGCGCAGCAAAATCATTGGCGGTTACGTTTTGCGAATCGCGGATAGCCTCGCTGATGAGCGCCACGCGGTAGGGCGGCTGAAAATAATGCGAGAGGAAGTTGGGATAGTCCACACCGGCGGGGCGATTGTTGGCGGATGCGAAAAAGTCGCCGCTGGGATTCAATGCGGAGGGAAGTTCATCGAAGGCGACGAAGCCCGTCCACTCGTGCGCTTCATTCGACCCGTCAACGGGTTGCAGACCATAGACATTGTTCTCCGCTCGAACAGGAACCGCGCCCGACATCTGAAAGCCGATGTTACCCGCAGTGTCGGCATAGACGAAGTTCATGCCGGGCAACTGCCAGAGCGAAAGTGCGGCGCGGAACTCGTCCCAATTGGCGGCTTGATTAAGTTGGATGATGGCTTGCGCGAGCGGACGTCCCTGATCGAGTCCCGTCCAACGTAACGCGAGATTTTGTTGACTGTCGGGGTAGCGTCTGTGATGAGCGGACCATGATGCGTGCGGACGTTGACCGTGATGGGCGCGGCATCTTTCACTTGAATCATTTCTTCGCGGAAGGTGATGTCCTGCCATTCATCCTTGAATTGATATTGTGTGCCGTCCTCATTGAGGGTTTCGATAAACAGGTCTTGCACATCGGGGCGGGCGTTAGTGACTGCCCAGGCGATGCTTGCGTTGTGACCAATTTCCACACCGGGCAAGCCGGGTAACGATGCGCCGACGACATTGTATTGATTGTCCTTCGTATGCAAACCGACTTCATACCAAAGCGTGGGCATCGAAAGTCCCTGATGCGGGTCACCTGCCAGAAGCGGCATTCCAGATTCAGTGTGACTTCCGCCCACCACCCAGGCATTGCTGCCCTGATCGGGTTTGGTCAATGGCGTGATATTTAAATCGCGTTGAAACGCCAGCATGGCATTGGCAGTTTCAGGAAAGATAGATGCGTTGGCGTCGGGGATGACATCGGGACCCGGGTAATCGGGCAGGATGGATAGCGCTTCTTCCCATGTGAGAGATTGGGTCAACTGGCTGATGATGAGTTCGTCCTGGTAGTTGTTGCTCAAGCCCCAAGCGACGAGTTTGCCAAAGACAAGCGAATCAATCGGTGTCCACGCTTCGGGAGTGATGCCGAAATTTTGAATTCCAGCGGGGAGGTTGCCATCGGCTTGCGTGATGAAGGCGTTGACTCCGTCCGCATAGACGGTGAGAGCGGCTTGGGTGTCGGCGTCGAGAGTCTCCCCAATCGGCTTCGGCGGATTCGGTCATGCCGAGGATGCGCATCATGGTGTCATTTTTCACGCCGCGTTCACCGATGATCTCGCTGATGGTTCCATGCGCGGCGCGGCGTTGGGCTTCCATTGCCCAGAGCCTATCCTGTGCGGTGACAAAACCCTGTGCGAAGAACAGGTCATGCGCGTTCTCGGCAACGATGTGCGGAATGCCGCTCGCGTCGCGGTAGACACTAACGGGGGCGTTGAGACCATCGAGGGCGAGTTCGCCGTCTGTTTGCGGCAGGGCGGGGCGGATCACGCCAAGGTAGGCGAAGGTCGGCGCGGCGATGGCGAGGACGAGGAGGAAGAGAAGCAGGTAGGTCATGATCTTTTTGAAGAGGCGCATGGGAGACTCCTTGTACCGCGACGTTAATGTCGCGGTACGTTATAATAACTGAATAAAGTTCAGTTATTTTATGACGCAAGGCATAATGCGTCAAGACAGGTGCGAAAGGAAAAATCAAATGCCGGATTTTATGGAATCTTCAGACCATGGTTATCAAAAGAAAATGAAATACAAACACAGCGGATTCTACAAAGAAAATAAACGCAGCACCCCATCAAAGGGGATGGGGTGTGGTTTTATATTGGCGTTGCTTTGGACCATCTTTAGCCTTGCCATCCTGACTCTCTCTGTTTTTGACACTTTTAAGGGCTACGCTAATTACAACCTTCTTGTGCGAGAAGGCGTATTGACCACGGGAGTCGTTACCGAGAAGTACTATGAACATACAATGAGCAAGAGAGGTTTTGATAGTTGGTATCATGTAACGTATGAATACAGGCATTGGTCAATGGTTCGCCTGCCAGTTTGGAGTCCAGGATGACCGTTTCCCGCTCCAGTTATTCGAAATATAAAGTGGGTCAGGAGATTGAGGTCCTGTACGCCGCATCGAACCCGGAAATTTCAGCCACCAAGGCAGGCTTCGGACCACCATCGATTTTTTCCATTTTGTTCTTTCCGGCGCTTGCCACATGGCTTGCATACCTCGGTTTGAAGGAGATGTCCAAATCATTCCATGTGCATAGGTATGACTGAAGCAAAGTCGCTTGAAAAACCGTTTGGCTTGGGGATCACAGAAATAACAGGTTCATCTGTGTTCATACGTCGTTATCGCGCAAGAAAACAAGCCCTCTTCTCTTGTTTGACATTCGCCGCACGCATTGGGGGAATTAAACCTGGCTCGCATTGTCCTAAACTGGAGTGTATTCATTATCAGATATTAAACCCTTCCAATCACACTATTTACACCAGCACAACTCCTCATTGTGACTAAAGTCACAATGAGGAGTTGACACATTGCACTAGTTTCGAGAAAGACAAACAAATACACTATAGCAAGTTATTGCAGACTATTGCAGACTATTGCAAAACATGGACAATCTCTTAACCGCTAGGCAAGTTCAGGAACTTCTCAATGTAGACCGTACTACGATCTATCGAATGCTCAAGGATGGGCGTTTGGCAGGCGTAAAGGTGGGGCAGCATTGGCGTTTTTCGTCGCGTGAAGTGAGCGATATGTTGGGCGGCACACCTCAGGTGGCGGAACCTGTCGCCCCTGTTTCGTTGGATGTCCTGCCGTTGCATTGTATGCAGCCTGTTCAGGATGTTTTTGCAGAGATCGCCGAAGTTGGCGCAGTTACCACAGATACAGAAGGCAAACCCGTCACCCGCATTAGTAATTCGTGTGATTTCTGCAAACTGATTCTTGGCAGCGAGAATGGACGCGAAGCCTGTATGCGCTCATGGGCGCAATTGACAAAGCAAAGTGATCCCTCGCCTCAATTTACGCATTGTCATGCCGGTTTGCAATATGCCCGCGCTTACATCGAAGTTAATGGGGAATTAATTGCCTTGTTGATCTCAGGACAATTCTATGCAGAAGCTCCCGATCAGGAAGAGGAAGTGCGACGTATCCAATCCCTTTCCAAAACTTACAACATTGACGAAAGCCTTTTGAGACAGGCGGCTGAGAAAATATCTGTGTTGGATCAGCGCAAAGTTACACAAATTCGAACATGGCTCGATAAAGTGGCGCATACCTTCGAACAAATTAGCACAGAACGTTGCAACCTAATGGGTCGTTTACGGCAGATTGCCGAGATGAGTGTCTTTGAAGACACACTTTCATAACTTCATACCAAGGAGATTTAGCATGTCATTCCAATTTGATCAGGAACTCGATTGCATCGGACTCGCCTGCCCAATGCCAATCCTAAAGACCAAGAAGGCTGTCGATGCCCTTCAAACCGGACAGGTCCTTAAGATGATCGCCACCGACCCTGGTGCCGTCCCCGATGTGCAAGCATGGACATCCAAAACCGGTCAGGAACTGCTCGGACATGAGCAGGACGGACCCAAGTTCACCTTCTACATCAAGAAGATCAAATAAAAAAAAGTCTGCCGAATGAACTGACCCCGGAAAGCGGACACGAAGAGAAAGCCCTCCTGAGAAACAAGCACAGGAGGTGCTTTCATGTCAGGACAAAAGGAATGTAGCACTACGGGTGGAGATAAGCAGGAGGCGGTGCGTCTGGAAGAGCATTTGACGTATGCGGGTGGCCACCCCGGCTGAGATCCGGAAGGCGAACGGATCGAAGTTGGGTACGGAAGTATCGCGAGAAGGGAACCTCCTTCATAAACCAATTGGAGGCGCTGAAGGCGGAAGTGGAAGGCTGGCACGGTTGCGCATGGAGAACGCTCTGAAAATTCCATACCGAATTGCGGGAGTGCAGCTCGCGCAGCGCGAGTCGGGCGATCCACCACCAAAGGAAGAATACGAAGTGAAGGCGATGTACGAATTTTGGTGTTTCGCGAGCGGCGTATTATGCTGGGAGAAAAGCGGCAGAAACCGACCCGGCAGGGACGCATGGAGAAGATCCAGGCGGTTTGTGAGGCTCTCACAAGAGCTACGGGTATCGGCGGATCACGATCCACTCCAGCGAAAGCTAGGTTGCGAATAATCACAAGGGTTTTGGCTCATGCAAGCGGGCATTCGTTCGCAAGCCAGAAAGCCCAAAATGCACAAAAACTGGAAGAACTTGGCACCTACCACCGCTATCCCAACCTGCTCAATCGGGACTTCCTCGCAACAAAGCCAACAAAGAAGTGGGTCACGGATGTCACCACATTCGCACCTTGCAGGCTGGGCGTATCTGTCCACCATCAAGGATCTCTACGACGGCTTTATTGTGGCTCCTGGCCCCTAGTCTCAGCAACTCGATTGCACTGGTGACACAGACGCTAAAACAAGCCAAGCAAAAAGAAAAGGTCACTGATGGACTTCTCCCTCCACAGTGACCAGGGACGCAATACACTTCTGACCCATATCATGTCCTTACCGGCGGGCCATCACGCCTTCCATGTCGCGGCGTGGCAACTGTTGGGACAACGCTCCGATGGAGAACCTCTTCGGACACCTAAGGAGAATATTTACGACACTTCAAACAAACCACCTTTAAGGATACAGAGCAACCATTGACGAATACATTTACTTTACAACTATGAACGGATACAATTGAAACAAGACAGACACCCTACGAAACCAGGTGTCTGTCCATTTGACCAGGGGGCTTTCTTTTTGCTTCTTTAGGGTTCAGTCTAAACGGCGGGCTTTTTTTATTCCTGTGTAATCTACCTAATATCGATTTGATTTGTCTTTTTCAAAAGGAGTTCTCATGACCGAAAAACTTATTCTCATGTGTACTCACGGTCCAGAAGACCCTGAACGTGCCACAATCCATTTGTGATGGCGACCGCCGCGCAAGCTTCGGATGTGGAAGTTGTGCTTGGCTTTCAAGCCAATGGCGTCATGTTCATCACCAAGGGCATCGCCGAGCATGTGTTTGCCTCCGGGCTTCCCGCCCCTTAAGGAATTGCTTGATATTTACCTTGAAAGCGGCGGAAAATTGCTGGTTTGCGGACCGTGCGTCAAATCCCGCCAGATCGACCCCTGAAAAGAATTCATCGAAGGCGCAATAGTTGTCAATGCAGCCACCTTTGTAAAAGAATGCGCCGAAGCCACCAACGTACTTGTTTACTAAAAAGGAAACCACCCATGTCAAAACGCCTTGCCATTATTTCAACCCACGGCAGTTTGGATGCCGCTTATCCCCCCTTGATCCTCGCCACCGCCGCCATCGCCATGGATATGGAAGCGGCGATCTTCTTCACCTTCTACGGTCTCGAGATCATCAAGAAGGGCAACGCCGATAAGCTGCAAGTATCCCCCATCGCCAACCCTGCCATGCCCCAGCCCATCCGCGGTATTTCCGTGCCGAACATCATCGGTGTACTGCCCGGCATGACCGCCGTCGCCACCGGCATGATGAACGGCTGGATGAAGAAAGCCAATGTCGCCAAGCTGAGCGAACTGCTCAGTATGGCTCAGGAAATGGATGTCCGCATCATCGCCTGCCAGATGTCGATGGATGTGATGGGCATCAAAAAAGAAGACCTGATCGACGGCATCGAAGTCGCCGGTGCGGCTGCCTTCCTCGAATACGCCAGCGATGATGCCATCGCACTCTCATTCTAAAAGTCAACAAACCTACAAGGAGAATTCGTATGGATAAAGTTTTGATCGTCATGACCAGCGGACCCGACACCCCGCGCCGCTGCGCCACCCCGTTCTTTTTTGCCACCCTCGCGGCGGCAATGGATTATGAAGTCACCATGTTCTTCACCATCGACGGCACGCTGCTGCTCAAGAAGGGCATGGCAGAAACCGTCTTCCCCAAAGCCGGCGGCAAACCCGTTAGCGCATTCATTCAGGATGCCGTTGATGCGGGCGTGAAACTCACCGCCTGCACCGCCTCGACCGAACTGCACGACATCAAGATCGAAGACTTGATGGACGGCGTCAAAATGGTCGGCGGCGCTGCCATGTGGCAGATGGCTGAAGACAGCAAGACCCTCACATTCTAAAGGAGCCGATCATGTCAGACGTTCGTGGATGTAACCTCCCCGAGGAACTGTACTACCTCATTGATAAGCACGTTTGGGCGAAGCCGATGGAAGATGGCACGCTTCGCGTCGGGATGACCGCTGTGGCTGCCAAACTTGCCGGGTCCAACCTGGCAGGTGTGACCGTCAAAGCCAAGAACATCGGGCAGGAGATTGCCCAAGGCAAGAGCATGGCAACCGTCGAAAGCAGCAAATTTGTCGGACCGGTTCCCTGCCCCTGTTAGCGGTGTGTTGCTGCGCGGCAACGACAAACTGGCTGCCGACCCTAACATCGTCTCGCGTGACCCGTACGGCGAAGGCTGGATCGCAGAACTCAAGCCCGCCAACTGGGAAGGCGACAAAGGCTCACTCGTCACTGGCGCAGAAGGCATTGCCGCCTACCAAGCCAAACTCGAAGCCGACAACATTTCGTGCTCATAGCCGAATCATTCGGCTGGAAAATTTTTCCGAGGAGAAAGATATGCCTGAAGAAAATGGAAACAACAAAATGCAAGGCAAAGGGGTGACACGGCGGGATTTCCTTAAGCTGAGCGGGCTCCTGGCAACCGCCATGGGCTTCACAGCTGTCCCCCCGTTAGAGGAAAGCGGACTTCCCGCGCAACTAAATCATGTTGCCCAGCCCGCCGAAATGATGATGGCGCGCGCGCTGGAAACCAAACAGCGCCTGCCCGTGATCTGGCTGAACTTCCAGGACTGCACAGGTTGCACCGAAGCGATTTCGCGCAGCGTCTCTCCCAGCCTGACCAATTTGGTGCTCAACACTCTGACCATCGAATACCACGAGACCCTCTCGGCGGCATCCGGTTTTCAGGTGGAAGAAGCCAAGAAACAGGCGATGGAGAAATATGCCGGTCAATACATCCTCGTCGTCGAAGGCAGCATCCCGCTGGCGAATGACGGCGCGTATTGTGTCATCGGCGGACGCACCGCACTCGACATCTTAAAGGAAACCGCAGCGGGTGCCGCAGCGATCATCGCTGTCGGTAGCTGCGCCTCCTTCGGTGGTCTGCCCAAAGCCGACCCGAATCCGACCGATGCGAAGGGCGTTTGGGAACTCATCACCGACAAGCCCGTGGTCAACATCCCCGGCTGCCCTGCCATCCCTGAAGCCACCGCCGGAACCATCGCTCACTTTGCCATCTTCGGCGCACTGCCCGAACTTGATGGTTTACATCGTCCCATGACCTTCTACGGTCAGACCGTGCATGACCGCTGCCAGCGCCGCGCTTTCTACGAAGCGGGCAAATTCGCCCTCTCCTTCGATGATGAAGGCGCGAAACAAGGCTGGTGCTTGTACAAACTGGGCTGCAAAGGTCCCACCACTCACAGCGCCTGTGCGACCATCAAATGGGATCAGGGTCTGTCCTTCCCCATTCAATCGGGTCACCCCTGCCTGGGCTGCACCGAACCGAACTTCTGGGATGGCGGCGGATTCTATCAGGGTCAATCTGCCCCGCTGGATCGCCCGACGGCTGCCGCTGTTGGCGCAGCGCTCGGCGCCGGTGCCGTGCTTGGTATTGGGACAGCGCTGGTTAACAAAGCCAAGAAACAGACGAAAGGAAAAGCGAAATGAACCCACAGGCAATGCTTGAATTTGCGCGCGGACCTTTCTTCTATGCCGCGTTGCTTTTCATGATCTTCGGGTTGGCGTATCGCGTCGTCACCGTCATCGCTCTCGGCTGGAGCAAGGACCGCGTCCCCGATAAAGGCAGCAAAGGCGCGGGCGTGTTCAAAACCTATTTGAAGGCGCTGCTGATCTGGCCCTTCATCCCCTGGGTAAAAAACACCTTCAACCGCAACCCGCTTATCTACATCGGCGGCGGTTTGTTCCATCTTGCATTGTTTGTGGTGGTCATTCTCGGCACGCCGCACATGCTGGTTTGGAAAAGCCTGAGCGGACTAAGCTGGGCAACCCTGCCCCTTCCCATCGTGGATTGGATCGCTGCGGTCGGCATCATCGCCATGATCATGCTGCTCATCAACCGCCGCATCAACCCCGTGCTTCGGCTCATCTCCGGACCCGCAGAGTTTCTCTCCTGGTTGTTCGTTTTCCTGCCGATGGTGACCGGTTACATGATGACCCATCACCTGTGGCTGCCGTATCAAAACCTCTACGTCCTGCACATGATGTCCGTCGATGTGATGATGATCTGGATCCCCTTGAGCCGCATCTCTCACTTCGTCTTCTACTTCTTCGCCCGCACGATCCACGGCGCGGAATTTGGCAAGCGCGGCGTTGCGGTGTAGGAGGACGACATGACTGCTGTAAAAAACGCTTACGAAACTTTTGTCCATGAGACGGGCGGCTGGGTGGCTTCGCAGTTGGAAGCCTGCACACGCTGCGGCATGTGCGCCGAAGCCTGTCACTTCTATCAGGCAACCGGCAACCCCGAATACGCGCCGGTCTGGAAAGTTGAACTCCTGCGCCGTGCCTACGAACAACGCTTCACCTTGGTGGGCGGCTTCAAGAAAATGATCGGTCTTGAAAAAGCCATCACCGATGAAGACCTTGCGCACTGGAGCGAACTCAACTACCACGCCTGCACCGTCTGTAATAAATGCTCGATGGTCTGCCCGATGGGTATCGACCTCGGCTCCCTGCTGCACGGCGTCCGCGCCGGTCTTGCGGCTGCGGAAGTCGTTCCCGCCGACTTGATGGCTGCGGTCAACAAGCAGGTTGCCGAAGGCAGCCCGCTCGGCATGACCGATACCGTTTGGGATCAGCGCCTCGAATGGGTTGCCGACGAATGGGAAGTGGAAATTCCGCGCGATGTGAAGGGCGCCGACACCATGGTCGTCTTCTCCTCCATCGAAGTGATGAAGTTCCCCACCAACGTCGCCGCCATCGCCAAAGTGCTCAACAAGGCTGGCGAAAAATGGACGGTCAGCAGCAAGGCGCGCGAGATCGTCAACTTCGGCTTCTACCAGGGCAGTGAAGAGAACACCAAGCTGTTCCTCACCCGTGTGCTCGAAGGCGCGAAGGAACTCGGCGTCAAACGCATCGTCGTGACCGAATGCGGTCATGCCTACGATGCCCTGCGCTGGCACGGTGCGAACTGGCTGCCCGAAGCCAACGACTTCGAGATCATCCACATCACGGGTGTTCTCGGTGAACTCGTCGGCAGCGGACGCATTCAACTCAAACCCGGCGCCTTCGACGGCAACGGAACCATCACCTTCCACGACGCGTGCAAGATCCAGCGCAAAGGCGGTCATATTCAGGAACCGCGCGACATCCTCAAAGTGCTCGCGCCTACCTCCTTCAAAGAGATGACCCCCAACCGCGAAGAATCCGTATGCTGCGGCGGCGGCGGTGGCGTAATCGCGGTCAAAGCGGCGGATGAACCGCGCTACGCTGCGTTCCAACTCAAGATCGATCAGGTCAATACCGTCGGCGCAAAAACCGTTGCCATGACCTGTTCGAACTGCCGCCTGCAATACACCGATGGCGTCGATCATTTCAAACTCGACTGGAAAGTGACCGGGCTGGCTCAAATGGTAGCTGACGCCCTGGTCGAATAGGAGACTACTAATGGCACAACGAATTGTTGTTGACCCAATTACACGTATCGAAGGACACCTGCGTATCGAAGCCGAGTTGGATACCAACGGCACGATCAAACAGGCATATTCATCCGGCACCATGGTGCGTGGCATTGAGCAGATTCTCAAAGGACGCGACCCGCGTGAAGCCTGGGCGTTTGCCCAGCGCACTTGCGGCGTCTGCACCACCGTCCACTCGTTCGCATCCATCCGCTCCGTCGAAGATGCGCTCAACATCCAGATCCCCAACGCGGCGAACCTCATCCGCAATTTGATGATCGCCCAGCAATACGTCCACGATCATGTGATGCACTTCTATCACCTGCACGCGCTGGATTGGGTGGATGTAGTGAACGCGCTTCAAGCCGACCCGACAGCGACTGCCGACATCCAGAAAGCCATCTCCCCGTGGCCCAATGCTTCACCTGCCTACTTCAAGGATGTGAAAAACAAGGTGAAGGGAATTGTGGACAGCGGACAGCTCTCCATCTTTGCCAACGCCTACTGGGGACACCCCGCCTACAAACTTCCCGCTGAAGTCAACCTGCTGGCAGTGGCGCACTATCTCGAAGCGCTCGACGCCCAGAAGACCTTCACCAAGATCCACACCATCTTCGGCGGCAAGAACCCGCACCCGAACTTCGTCGTCGGCGGCGTTCCGATGCCCATCGACCCGAACAGCGACACGGCTCTCAACGCCGAACGCCTGTCCATCATCAAAGACAGCATCGACCGCATGATGCAATTCGTCGATCAGGTCTACATCCCCGACCTGCTGGCAATCGCTCCTTACTATTTGGAATATGCCGGTTTGGGCGAAGGTCTTGGAAATTTCCTCACCTGGGGCGAGTTCCCCGGCACCGACAACCGCGATACCGCTGGTTTCCTCGTTCCGCGCGCGGTCATCAAGAACCGTGACCTGACCCACATCGAAGAACCGAACCCGAAAGACTTCGAACTCATGAAGGAATTCGTGGCTCATTCGTGGTATGAGCAGTCAAAGGGCGATGAGGCGGGTCTGCATCCGTTTGAAGGCGAGACCAAGTTCAACTTCACCGGTCCCAAACCGCCTTACGATCAACTCGAAGTGGAACAGAAATACTCGTGGCTCAAGTCGCCGCGTTGGGCTGAAACCCCAATGGAAGTCGGTCCGCTTGCGCGTGTGCTCGCCATGTACGCCGGTGGTCACAAGCAGACTCAAGACCTCACCAACTTCGTACTCAAGACTCTCGGCGCACCCCTCGAAGCCGTCTTCTCGACCCTCGGACGCACCGCCGCCCGCGGCATTGAGACCAAGGTCTTCGCCGATTACATGCTCGACACCTACAACGGTCTGATCGATGCCATCAAAGCCGGTGACACCGACACCTTCAACGGTGACAAGTGGGAGCCGATGACCTGGCCCTCTCACGCCGAAGGCTTCGGCTACATGGAAGCGCCGCGCGGCGCTTTGGGTCACTGGTGTGTGATCGACAATGGCAAACTCTCCAACTACCAGATGGTCGTCCCGACCACTTGGAACGGCTCGCCCCGCGACCACAAGGGACAGGCTGGCGCGTACGAAATGTCGCTGGTCGGTACTCCGCTCGCCAAACCGAATGAACCGCTCGAGATCCTGCGCACCATCCACTCGTTCGATCCCTGCATGGCGTGCGCCATCCACATGGTGGACGCGGACGGCAATGATGTCGCTGAAGTTGCCACCGGTATGAACGTCTGCATCAGTTAGTTATATAATTACAAATCGTGACCTCCAGCTTTTGAGTTGGAGGTCACAATCCAATTTACAAACTCGATCTGTCATCTAAACTCTATTGGTACCTCATTATGAATTCAACACCTACCCCCGAAAAAACTTCCATCATAAAAAATTTTGCACCCGGTTGGTTCGCCTCGGTTATGGGAACGGCAGTCATTGTCGTTGCGCTCTTCGTATTTCAAAGCATTTTCCCATTTGCAAAAGCCCTGCAATCCTTCTTCCTATTCACTGCCATTGTTCTGTTTCTAGTCCTCATTGTCCCATGGACGTTGCGCTGGTTCCTGCATCCAGCTGATGTACGTCACGACTTAAACCATCCCGTATCAGCGGCATTCTTTCCAACCATGCCCATTTCACTGCTTGTCATCGCGATTGCGCTTGAAAAAGCTGGTTCCGTTTTTCTGGAAGAGAATACACTTTGGGGTATTTTGCAGGTTTTATGGATGCTCGGCGCAAGCGGAATATTGATCTTTGCCTTGAGCATCCTCAACACCTTCTTTCATAAATCAGAAGTGCAATGGGAGACTTCGACGCTCGGCTGGCTGATTCCACCCGTTTCGACGTTGCTGGTCCCTGTTCTTGGGGCTAGTTTAGCAGTGCATTTTAATGGGACGACCCTGGGGGCAATAAACCTCATGACCAGCCTGATCTTCACCGGCTTTGGCAGCCTGCTCTTCATTCTAGTCATGGCGTTGGTCTTTATCCGCTACATTTTTCATCCCATACCGCCATCCCATCTTGCGCCAACCTTATGGGTGGGCATTGCTCCGACTTCAATTTTGACGATCCTGGCATTAAGAATTTCCAAACCTTTGGTCTTGTTCTTTCAAGCGCCTTCTGAGGTCGAACAAATATTGGCATTTCTTTCGAAGCCGATCGGCATCATGCTATGGGGCTTTGCCTTGTTTTGGTTCCTGTTGGCATTGGTGGTCACGTTGGGTGTTCACCAAAAATCACCCCTTCCCTTTGCGCTTAGTTGGTGGGCATTCGTATTCCCAGTCGGCGCTTTTGTAGTGGCAACGGGTGTGCTTTATCAGGCAATTCCGCTGGCTTTTTTCCAGTGGATCGGGGTATCTGTGCTGGCGCTTCTATTAATCCTTTGGGCAGTTGTTGCAGCAAATACGATCCTCGGTGTTTGGCGCGGTAGTATATTCAAGCCTCATACCCCGGCAAAACACTGATTTATTTTTTAGCACTTCAACAAAGCGAGACCAAAATACACCTACCGTAAAGCGGAGATTTGCATGGACACGAAAGATACTGGTCGCAAGATCGTACTCGGTCTTGGTAACACATTGAATAAAGATGAAGGCTTGGGGGTCTTCGCAGTCAGCGCCCTCGAAGCGCATTTGAAAGAAACACTGGGAAGCGACACCGAGATCGAATTTGTCGACGGCGGCGCACTGGGATTAAACCTGCTGCCGTGGGTGGAGGAATGCTCCCACCTGCTCGTATTGGATTCGATGATCTCGCGCTTCTCCGTCCCGGGTCAGGTGATGGAGTTGGCAAAGGATGAAATTCCGCTCTACCGCAACATCAAAATGTCTGACCATCAGATCACCTTTCAAGAAGTGCTCGGGCTGGCAAAGTTCCGCGATAAATTCCCCGAACACCTGCATTTAGTCGGCGCACAGCCCGTGGATATGTCCATTGGCTACGGCATCAGCCCGGAGATCGAAGCGGTCATGCCGGAGATCGTCAAACGCGCTGAACGGGTATTACGTGAATGGAAGTTGATCGTTTAAGAAAAGAGACAAAATGAAAATCGCATTTCCAACCGATGATGGCAAAACCATCAGCCCGCATTTCGGACGGGCACCGTATTATCTGATCGCCGTATTGGAAGAAGGCTCTGAGCCGCTCTTCGAGCAGAGGGAAAAGTCGTATCATGGTTCTGAAGAACATGGTCATCACGACGAACATGAACACAACCATCACAGAGATCATTCCGACATGTTCGCGCCGTTATCAGATTGTCAGGTTCTCATTGCTGGCGGCATGGGCTCCCCCGCTTACGACCACGCCCTTTCCATGGGCTTGCAGGTGCTTCTGCCCGCAGAAAAGATTATTCAAAACGCGCTTGCCATGTTTCAACGTGGCGAGTTGAAATCAGACCCTCGCCGCATTCACAACCATGGGCAGGGCAATATCCATCTTGCATAGGAGTCACTTCATGAAATGCTATTTCCTCGATAAAGTCAGTTGGCAGCACAGCCAGGCGTTGTATCACGCCGCTGCTTATCTCGGACGCGAAGCGCTCTTCATCCTGCGCCCATCCACACCGTATGTGTGTATTGGCAACCATCAGGACGCCGATCAGGAGATCGACCTGGCGTTTACCGCAGCCAACAATATACCGGTCATTCGCCGCGAAGTAGGCGGCGGTGCGGTCTATCTCGACGGCGAGCAGTTGTTCTATCAGTTGATCCTCAAAGCCGACCGCCCCGGTCTGGTGATGGACAAAGGCGAGTTCTATCGCCAATACCTTCAACCTGTGATCGACACCTACCGCGCCTTTGGTGTGAACGCCGAGTTCAAACCCGTCAACGACATCATCGCCAACGGACGCAAAGTCTCCGGCAACGGAGCGGCAGAGATCGAAGGGATGCTCATCCTGGTCGGCAACTTCATCATGGACTTCAACTATGAGATGATGTCCAAGAGTCTGCGCGTGCCCGATGAAAAATTCCGCGACAAAGTCTACAAGACCTTGCAGGAAAACCTGAGCACCATGAAACGCGAGACAGGCAGTGTCCCTTCCACCGAAGCCCTGATGCTTGACCTCGTTCAACGCTACGAACCTTTGCTCGGCAAAATGGAGATCGTCCGCGAAGTGGATGAGGAATTGCTCAAGAAAGCCGATGAAATGTTGGCGTTGATGTATACTCCTGAATTCCTGCACGCCAACGACTCGCGCCGCCCGCGCGCCGAGCAGGTTAAGATCCGCGAAGGCGTGTACGTCATTCAGAATATGCTCAAGACCCCCGGCGGCTTACTGCGTGTGACCGCCGTCAAGGAAAATGAAGTGTTGCAGGATGTTCACATCTCTGGCGATTTCTTCTTCTACCCCGCCAACCTCCTGCCTGAACTCGAAAACGCCCTCAACGGCATTCCCGCCGATTCAGAAAGCGTGCAAGCCGCCGTGGAGAAATTCTACGCAGCCCGCCAGATCGAAACACCCGGCGTACAACCCGCAGACATTGCCCGCGCAATGTTCCCTGTCGCGGCATAAGGAGTACCCATGATTCACTTTGGCACAACAGAACTCGTCATCTTACTGGTCATCGTCATTCTGCTCTTCGGTGCGGGACGGATCAGCAAACTCGCAAAAGAACTCGGCACAAGTGTGCGAACCTTCCGCGAAGGGGTGAGCGGAGAAAAGGAAAGCAAGTAGTTTTTTGTGTTGTAGTGCGGCACAAGATCGCACTACAACACAAAAACATCATTTTATATGCATGAATTACCGGTAACCCAATCCCTCTTAAAAATAGCCCTCGACCACGCCGAAAAAGCGAACGCCAAACAGATCACCGCGCTGAACATCGTGATGGGCGAACTCGCCAGCATGGTGGATGACTCGATCCAATTCTATTGGGAAGTCATCGCCAAAGACACCATCGCCGAGAAAGCCACGCTCAATTTTCGGCGCGTGCCTGCCGAATTGCAGTGCATGACCTGCTTCCGAGAAATACCACCCCACCGACAAAGAACTCATCTGTCCAAAATGCAAAGGCGTCGGCGCAAAGATCATCGCCGGTGAAGAGTTTGCATTAGAATCCATTGATGTAGAATAATTATGTCATTGCCAATCGTAAATCCCGTCAATCCAAAATGTTCGTCGCTACACGAAGATCAAACATGCCCCAAAACATCCCCATCGTAGAAAACATCCTCAACGCCAATGACCGCCTCGCGCAGACCAACCGCGCGCGGATCGACGCGGCGGGCGTGTTCTCCATCAACATCCTCGCCTCCCCCGGCGCGGGCAAGACCTCGCTCATCGAAAAAACCCTGCCCCTGCTCAAAGGTAGATTGCGCGTCGCCGCCGTAGACGGCGATATCGCCACCTCCATCGACTCAGACCGAGCCGCAGCAGCGGGCGCAGGCGCCGCGATCCAGATCAACACCGGCGGCGATTGTCATCTCGACGCGGTCATGCTGCATGGCGCGCTCGAACAACTTGACCTCACGCAATTCGACCTGCTCATCGTGGAGAACGTCGGCAACCTTGTCTGCCCTGCCAACTTCAAACTTGGCACACACAAGACCGTGCTGGTTGCCTCCATCCCCGAAGGCGACGACAAACCCTACAAATATCCCGGCACCTATCGCGGCGTGGACGTGCTCGTCGTCAACAAGATCGACCTGCTGCCCTACGTCGATTTCCGCATGGATTACTTCCAGCAGGGCGTGCAAGTCCTCAACCCCAACGTCACCACCTTCCAAACCTCCTGCCGCACCGGCGAAGGTCTGCAAGCCTGGGCAGATTGGCTGGTCGAGAACGCAAAAAAATAATGCCCGGCGCAAAAGTTCACATCTCCGGCATTGTGCAAGGGGTCGGCTTTCGCCCCTTTGTGTATAACCTTGCCATGAGTCTGAATCTCAAAGGCTGGGTTAAGAACACATCTGCCGGTGTGGATATCGAAGTGGATGGGGATAAAGAAACGCTGGACTTGTTCCTGCAAAAATTGCGGGACGACGCCCCCACACTCTCGCGCATAGACGACTTCAGCGCCTCATTCGGACCCGGTAACGGGTTCACCCAATTTGACATTATCCACTCTGAAAGTGTAGACGGCGCCTTCCAGCCCATCTCGCCCGATGTCGCCATCTGCGACGACTGCCTGCGCGAACTCTTCGACCCCAACGACCGCCGCTATCGCTATCCCTTCATCAACTGCACCAACTGCGGACCGCGCTTCACCATCATCAAAGACATTCCCTACGACCGTCCATTCACCACCATGGCGGGATTCCCCCTTTGCCCCGATTGCGAACGCGAATACAAAGACCCGACGAATAGAAGATTCCATGCGCAGCCGGTGGCGTGTCCCGTTTGCGGACCGAAAATATGGCTTGAAGTAGGGGCGACTCGCGAGTCGCCCCTACAGAACGATGATGCAATGAAAGAAACTCAACGCCTTTTGGCAGAGGGAAAGATCGTCGCCATCAAAGGCTTGGGCGGATTTCATTTGGCTTGCGATGCGACGAATGCAAAAGCGGTAACAGAGTTGCGAATCCGCAAATTACGCGTGGACAAGCCTTTCGCGTTGATGATGCCTGATATTGAAACCATCGAAAGGCATTGCTTTGTCAGTGATGAAGAGAAAGCCTTGCTCACCTCCCCCGCCCGCCCGATTGTTTTGCTGAAAAAGAAACCCGAATCCACCATCGTCGAAGAAGTCTCTCCCAAGCAGGAATGGCTCGGTGTGATGCTGCCGTACACGCCGCTGCATTATTTACTATTTACCAATTATCAATCTCTATACTCTGCTCTTGTTCTCACCAGCGGCAACCTCTCCGAAGAACCCATTGCAACTGGAAACGATGAAGCCCGAGAACGTCTCGCTAAACTTGCGGATGCGTTCTTGATGCATGATCGGGATATTCATGTGAGGTGTGATGATTCGGTGGTGAGAGTGTGTTTAGCGATGACCATTGACCAATGACCAAAGCTCGTCCAATCATCGTCCGTCGTCGGTTTATCCCATCCGTCGCTCCCGCGGCTATTCCCCCTTCCCTGTAAAACTTCCGTTCCAAGTTCCGCCCCTGCTTGCAACCGGTTCCGAACTGAAAAATACGTTCTGTATCACGAACGGAAATTATGCCTTTCTCAGTCATCACATTGGGGATATGGAAAATTACGAGACGCTGCAATCCTTTGAGCAGGGCGTGGAGCATTTCGAGCGCTTGTTCCGTGTGAAGCCTGTGGCGATTGCCCACGACATGCACCCGAATTATCTGGCGACACGCTACGCACTGGAACGCGCCGAGCGTGAGAACTTACCAACTTTCAACATTCAACATCACTATGCGCATGTCGCTGCGTGCATGGCAGAGCATGGATTGACCGAACCTGTCATCGGCGTTTCGTTTGATGGCACAGGTTACGGCGACGACGGCGCAATCTGGGGCGGGGAATTTTTGGTGGCAGATTACAAATCCTATCAACGCGCGGCGCATTTGGAATATTTCCCTTTGCCCGGCGGCGATGCGGCGATCAAGAAACCGGCGCGCACAGCATTGGCTTTGCTGTGGAGCCTTGGCATGGATTGGGATGATGCACTGGAATCGGTCAAAGAGTTTTGCGCCGAAGACCAGGTGACCTTGCGTGTGCAACTTGAAAAGAAAATCAACACACCGATGACTTCATCGATGGGACGTCTGTTCGATGCGGTGTCGGCGTTGGCGGGTGTGAGGCAGAAGGTCAACTATGAGGGGCAGGCGGCGATTGAGTTCGAGGCAATGGCAGATTCGGCTGAGGCGGGGCAATATGTCTTTGGTGTTGAATCAGGTCAGGTCGGAGTCAGAGGCGTGGTTGAGGCGTTGGTAAAAGATACAGTGGCGGGAGTCCCGATCCAAAAAATATCCGCTCGTTTTCATAATGGTCTGGCAGAGTCTGTGCGCGAGATGGTGAAAAGAATCAGCGGTGAAACGTCGCTGCGGACTGTGGTTCTCTCTGGCGGAGTGTGGCAGAATCTCACACTATTACGGCGAACATTGTCACTATTAAGAAAAGATGGTTTTGAAGTATACATACACCGAGAAGTTCCAACGAACGATGGCGGACTCTCGCTCGGACAAGCCGCGATTGCGGCATATAGATTGAGAGGTTGATATGTGTTTAGGCGTACCTGGAAAAATTGTTGATCTGTATGAAAAGGGCGGGCTGAAAATGGCGAAGGTTGATTTTGGGGGAATCTTCCGTGAGGCATGTTTGGATTATGTGGATGAAGTGAAAGTTGGCGATTATTGCATTATCCATGTGGGGTTTGCGATCAGCGTATTGAGCGAATCAGAAGCCATGGAAACGCTTGAGTTGCTGCGGCAGATCGGCGCGATTGAAGAAGAGTTGGGACCTGAGACGCCAGCATGAAGTATGTGACCGAATATCGTGACGCGGCGCTGGTGAAGGGCGTGATCGAAGAGATCCGCCGCACCGTGACGCGCCCGTGGACGTTGATGGAAATTTGCGGCGGGCAAACGCACGCGATCGTGCGTCATGGCATTGACCAATTGCTGCCGCCTCAGATCGAACTGGTGCATGGTCCTGGCTGCCCGGTGTGTGTGACTCCGCTGGAACTGATCGACAAGGCGTTGTCGATTGCGGCGCGCCCCGATGTGATCTTTTGTTCGTACGGCGATATGCTGCGCGTGCCCGGCTCAAGCCGTGACCTGTTCTCTGTCAAAGCGCAGGGCGGGGATGTGCGCGTGGTGTATTCTCCGCTCGATGCGGTCACGCTGGCGGAGAAAAACCCGGATAAGCAGGTTGTATTTTTTGCGATCGGGTTTGAAACCACCGCCCCACCGAATGTGATGAGCGTG
Organism: Candidatus Villigracilis vicinus; assembly: GCF_016702885.1. NCBI lineage: Bacteria > Bacillati > Chloroflexota > Anaerolineae > Anaerolineales > Candidatus Villigracilaceae > Candidatus Villigracilis > Candidatus Villigracilis vicinus. The sequence goes on along the minus strand of NZ_JADJDD010000009.1, from coordinate 16,695 downwards.
CTGCAAGCACAGCGGCTTGGACTGAAAAATTTTTCAGTGCTGGTTTCGCATGTGCGCGTGCCGCCTGCCATGAGCGCCATCCTCAATTCGCCGCATAACCGCGTGCAGGGATTTTTGCTGGCGGGGCATGTGAATGCCATTATGGGCTATTGGGAATATCCGCCGTTGTTGGAGAAGTTCAAGATCCCAATGGTGGTGACCGGCTTTGAGCCACTCGACATTGTGCAGGGAATTTTGAAAACTGTGCAACTGCTCGAAGAAGGCAAAGTGGAAGTTGCCAATGCCTATCAACGCGCCGTGACTTTTGAAGGCTTGAAGCCCGCACAGGCGGCGATCCATAAAGTGTTCATGGAATGTGACCGCAAGTGGCGCGGCATTGGCATGATCCCGATGAGCGGTTGGTGTTTGCGCCCCGAGTTTGAAGAATTCAACGCCGAAATACGCTTTGATGTGGAATCCATCCACGCAGAAGAATCTCCGTTGTGTATTGCGGGTGAAATTCTGCAAGGCTTAAAGAAACCCCATCACTGCTCGGCGTTTGGCAAGCAATGCACGCCTGAAAATCCGCTCGGCGCGACAATGGTCTCGTCTGAGGGGGCGTGCGCGGCGTATTATAAATATGGACGGAATCCGCAAGTTCTACTTGCGGAGAAATAACTCCAGAAGTTCTACTTCTGGAGTACGGGCAAAGATGGACATTTACAAAACCTACCAACATAATCCGCCTCATTGGTTTGTTTCGAATGCTATTTACATGGTAACGGGTTCCACACTTTCAAAAGAGCCATTACTCGATACTGAAGAAAAGCGGATAAACTTTTGTGAGACATTGATCGAGAGAACAACAGTGTTGGGATGGGCACTTCATGCCTGGGTTGTTTTGAAAAACCATTATCACTTCATTGCTCAAAGCCCTGAGAATGCGCTTTCATTGAAACTATTAATTCAGGGTGTTCATTCGATTTCAGCAAAGTTTATTAATCAAATTGACGGCACTCCCGGGAGAAGAATTTGGTACAACTATTGGGACACCTGCCTTCAGACGGAAAATGCGTATTACACAAGGTTGAATTATGTAATTCTTAATCCGGTAAAGCATGGGCTTGTGTGCAACCCGGAAGATTATCCGTTTTCGAGTTACAAGTATTTTGTTAAAAATAGCGAGCCGGATTTTCGGGAAATGGTTTTGTCGCAAGAGATTGACGATTTACAGATACAAGATGAGTTTTGAGAAAATATCCCGAAGTAGAACTTCGGGATTCCATTGAGGAAGATTATGACAGACGAAACAGTAAACATCGAAGGTGCCGTATGTGCTCCGCCGCTGACGCACAACGAACAGATCGTGATGGGACATGGCGCGGGCGGACGGATGAGTCATCAACTGATTCAGAAGGCGTTTGTGTCTGCGTTTCAGAACACGGCGTTGAACGCAGGGGATGATGCGGCGTTGGTGGAAGCGGGGCTGCGACAGAAATTATCCATCAGCACCGATTCGCATGTGGTCTTTCCGCTGTTCTTCCCCGGCGGCGACATCGGCAAACTCGCCGTGTGTGGCACTGTGAATGATGTGGCAATGCTTGGCGCAAAGCCGTTGTATCTCACGGCTGGCTTCATCCTTGAAGAAGGCTTGCCGATGGACACACTTAAGCAGGTTATCGAGTCCATGCGTTTAGCGGCGGAAGAAGCAGGCGTGCAGATCGTGGCGGGCGATACGAAAGTGGTGCAGCGCGGCAAAGCAGACGGGATGTACATCACCACCGCCGGAGTTGGTGTGGTGCGAGAGAATGTGAACGTCAGCGGGGCGAACGCGAAGCCCAGCGATGCAGTCATTATTTCCGGCACTATGGGCGATCACGGCATTGCCGTCCTTGGCGCGCGCGGCGAACTTGGGTTCCAGTCCAGTTTGCAGAGCGATGTGGCTCCGTTGAATCATCTCATCGCGGCGATGCTGGATGCGAGTCCGAATATCCATGTGCTGCGTGATCCCACGCGCGGCGGTTTGGCAACGACCTTGAATGAGATCGCGACTCAATCCAAGGCGGGAATTGTTTTGAACGAAGAGTCGATTCCAGTTCACCCGGAAGTCAACGCGGCGTGCGAAATGCTCGGATTCGATGCGCTGTACGTGGCGAATGAAGGGAAACTGGTGGCAATTGTCCCGCAGGAAGATGCGAAAAAAGTGTTGGCGGTGATGAAGTCCACGAAATATGGCGAAGGTGCGGTGGTCATCGGTGAAGTGGTCGCAGAGCCAAAGTCACGTGTGCTGCTCAAGACTGCTTTGGGAAGTACGCGCGTGGTGGATATGCTGGCAGGTGAGATGCTGCCGAGGATTTGTTGAAACAAGTTCAGCTTTAAACAAAAGGCAGCCGGATGAAATTCCTTGATTCCCTCATAGACCGTATGTATGCATACGAGATCGTGCCGCATCAGGTTACCCCAGAAAAATACAACATCCCATTTCAAGAGGTTTTGATTCCTGCCAATGATGGCGGTACGCTTTACGGCTGGCATATCCCTGCATCGCCGAATGCCCCAACGATCATCTTGCTGCATGGGTGGAGCAGAAACCTATCCCGCACACTCCCCTACATTCAGGCGCTCCATCCTTTGGGATACAACCTGCTGGCTTTTGATACTCGCAATCATGGCAGTAGTTCCGCAGTGGAACGCCCCACCGTTGGTACATTTGCGCAGGATGTCGTCTCTGTGGTCAAGTTCTTGAGGCTACAGGGAAACACAAGCTCAATCGGCGCACTCGGATTATCCGTTGGCGGAGGCGGTGTTATCAACGCCGCAGGTTGGGAAGATCAAATCCGCAGCGTCATCACCATTGGAGCCATCTCGCATCCTAAAGCGGTCATGAAGTTTGAATTTCACAAACGACATATCCCCAGCTTTTTAGCATCTCTTTTGTTTGGTTACATGCGCAGACAATATGGGTTGGATTTTGACGCCATTGCACCCGTGAATAACATCCGCAAGTCGCAGGCAGAATTTTTGCTCATCCACGGTGAGCAAGATGAAACGGTTCCAGTCGAACAGGCGCACGCCTTGTTTGAGGCGGGAAACCCTGAAAAGACCCATCTTTGGGTCATTCCAGAAAAAGGGCATAGCAACTGCCACACGTACCCGCAGTTCTTTGATAAGGTCAGGGAGTTTTTGGAAAAGACTTTGCCTGTTTAAATTCTTATCATTTTGTCTTATTAAATAAATCTACCTAAGTCTGTATGCAAATTAAAGTTGATATCACCCTGCCTGCACGATGCGCAGGCAGGCCTAAGCGACAGCGAAGGGTCTCTTACTCGGCAAAAAGGCTAAATTTCGAGCAAAAGCAAAGATTCTTTGTTGCTCCGCTCCTCAGAATGCCATGGCAATAGCATTTTGCATACACACCCTAGAAAAGATAATCGGGGAGATAAGTCCGTCTTGAACCACATCCCGAAGTTCTGAGTTTAATATGTTAACCAATAGTCAGACTGAACTTATCAACACATGCCAGAGAAGAAATCACATTTGCGCACTGGCAGATGCCCAAATGACAGGTAAACATGTTGCTGTGAAAAGATTCACAGCAACATATTTTTAATCTGTGGACTTATAGGTTCGCACAGGTTATAGCAATCTATAAGCAAAACTAATAGCTCTACATTACCTTTATCACTTCCGTGTATGGGGGAATAAGATAAACTTTGTATTGTGAAAAAAGGCACAATACGGAGATACAATATGCATCGAAAATTTTTTGCAGTAACTTGGATCGCCTTGAGTTTGTTCCTGGCATCTTGCACTTCTTCAGAGTCCCCCACAGCAACGGCGGCACTCTCTGAAACAGAACCCGTTCCAACGTCTGCGCCTGAGGCAGGAGAATGTATCGCTTGCCATAAGGACCAGCAGCGACTCATCGACACGGCAGCTCCAGCTGTGGAAGCGGAAGCTGAATCCAAAGGGGTTGGCTGAGGGGGCGATGTGGCTCCGTTGGAGCCTTGGGAAAAAGTTCTAGTTGATAACGAAACCTTCTCGCAGACCGATCACGGCGAGTTGACCTGTATTGAATGCCATGCAGGCGTGAACGCATCTGAAAAAGAATCTGCGCATGAAGGGTTGCTTGCCAGCCCCAGTTCGCAACCGCAGGAGTTTTGCGGTGAATGTCACGAAGAAGAAGTAGCTTCGTACCCAAACAGTCTGCACAATACTCAAGCCGGGTATTGGACTGCCATCAACACCCGCAATGGGAATATTCCAGAAGATCACCCAGCCTTGAATGAGATGTTCGGCAATCATTGCGCAACCTGCCACACTACGTGTGGGGAATGTCATGTAAGTCAGCCGGAAAATGTAGGCGGGGGGTTGTTCACCGGGCATGTATTTGAAAAAACGCCACCCATGACGCGTTCTTGCACGGCTTGTCATGGCAGCCGCGTGGGCAATGAGTTCCTTGGCAAGAACGAGGGTATTCCCGGCGATGTCCATTTCCGTGAAGCGCGCATGAGTTGTGTAAAGTGCCATGAAGGAGCGGAACTGCATGGTATGACAGAAACTTCTGCCAATGCGGAACACCGATATAACGGGGCGGAAGATCCGCAATGCATCGATTGTCACGCTGAAGTTTCAGACGGCTCCGATGGGGTCGAGATGCACGCACAGCACGGTGACGGAAACGAACTCTCCTGTCAGGTCTGCCACTCGGTAACATACACCAGTTGTGATGGCTGCCATGTGGCCGTCAGCGAGACAAGCGGCAATCCGTTCTTTGAAACCGAAGCGACCTATCATACTTTCTTCATCGGTCGTAACCCGATCCAAAGTGAAGACCGCCCTGCCAAGTATGTACCGGTGCGCCACGTGCCTGTTACTACAAACAGTTATGAGTTTTATGGCGAAAATCTATTGGCGAGTTTTGATGCGCTGTCGACCTGGGTCTATTCCACACCACACAACATTCAACGCAACACGCCACAGAATGCATCCTGTGAAGCCTGCCATGCCAACCCGGCGATCTTCCTGACTGCCGACAAGGTACAAGCGGTTGAACAAAATGCCAACCAATCGGTAATCGTGAATACCGTACCACCTGCCGTGGAATTATTCCTTGCCGCCATGCCGCAACCAGCAGAACATGCTGACCTGGCATCAGACTCATGCGTGGCATGTCATGAAAAAGGAATTCGCAACTCCCCTGTTTACCCGGAAAATCACGTCAACTTTGCAAACGAAAGCTGCTCTGGATGTCACAAGCTGCCATAGTGCGCTTGATCAATAAAATCAATCATTCTTCATAAGGAGAAGAAAATGTCTAAAAAGTTTCAAATGTTTCTTGCCCTGCTCCTGGCACTTAGTATGGTCCTGGGAGCCTGCGGCTCACCCGCATCCGTCGAACCTGTTGCTGAAGTAGAAGCCACAGAAGCGGTTATGGAAGAAGTTGTAACCGAAGAACCGGCTGTCGAAACCGGACCCGATGTCCTGGCGCTATTCACCGACCTCGCCGCTTCCTCCCCCGCTGACAAGGGTACGGCACCGTCAAACCTGCTTCGCTGAATGAAGAAATGGTGGACAACCCTCCGTTTGTTCTCGATGTGCGCGAAGCCTCTGAAGTGGAAGCCGATGGATACATTGAAGGCAGCTTCAACATTCCGGTGCGCGAGGTGCTTAACAACCTCGATAAACTCCCCGGTTTGGATGACGCCATTGTCGTAACTTGCGCCTCCGGGCATCGTGGCAGTATGGTGATGGCTTCGCTCAAAATGTTGGGCTACACCAATGTGCGCAACCTCGGCGGTGGTATCAACGCATGGAAGAAAGCCGAACTGCCGCTCGTCACGGGTTCTATCCCTGAAGCTCCCGCCGCGATCAGCACTCCGATCATTGCCGATCAGGCTCTGTACGACATGCTGAATGGCTTCCTGATGGGATTGCCCGAAGGGTACTACACCGTCAAAGCGGACAAACTTAACGAATTGCTAGTTGAAAATCCTCCTGTTCTTATTGACGTTCGCAGCAAGGGCGAATGGGATAAAGACGGTTATATCGAAGGTTCAGTCAACCTACCGTTTAGCGATTTCTTCGCCAACATGGACCAAGTTCCGGCAGATAAAGATGCGAAGATCGTAGTCCTGTGCGCATCTGGTCATCGCGGCGCAATGGTCATGATGGCTCTGCGCCTGATGGGCTACACCGACGTCTCTAACCTGGCAGGTGGACTCGGCGGATGGAAATCTGCTGGTTTACCCGTGATGGGTCTCGTCTCTGAAATGGGAACGTTCATTACCAGTTTGCCAACAGACGCTGGCTATTACAGCATCAAGTCAGACAAGCTCAATGAAATGCTCGTTGAAAACCCGCCCCTCATTGTAGATGTTCGTTCTGCCGCTGAAGTTGAAGAATCTGGATATATTGCCGGTTCGATTAACATCCCAATTCAAGACCTGTTGAAGAACCTGGATAAACTCCCAGCAAAAGATGCTAAGATCGTCACCGTCTGCGCATCCGGTCATCGCGGTGGTTTAGCCATGATGTCTCTGCGGCTGCTCGGCTATACAGACGTGGTCAGCCTCAATGGCGGTATCAACGGTTGGAAAAAGGCTGAATTGCCTCTTGAAACCGGCACACCAGCTGCCCCCGTTGCTGGAACCGCTCCTGAAGTAGATGCAGATAAACTTGCTGCTCTCGACACGTACCTGAGTGGACTACCCGAAGGCTATAACACTGTAAAGCCTGCTGACCTGAACACTGAACTCGTCAGTGGAACAGTTCCCTTCCTTCTTGACGTTCGCTCGCAGACCGAGTGGGATGAGAATGGGCATATTGATGGCGCAGTCTTGGTCCCAATCGTTGATGTGCCTGCCAACCTCGCCCAGTTACCTGCCGACAAAGCTGCCCCGATCGTCATCTATTGCGCGTCTGGTCATCGTGGTGCCATGGCAATGATGTACCTGCAATTCCTTGGTTACACCAGCGTTCGCAACATTGCTGGTGGCTTGAACGGCTGGATCGCTGCAGAACTGCCCGTGGTCAAATAACCTCAATGGGATAGTTACCAGAGTTTATCCCTGAATAAAACGTAATACAAAACAGCCTGTGAGGGAAAATCGCAGGCTGTTTTGTTGAAAATCAATGGTCATATATGGAATTTGACGATTATCACTACCCAGACCTATGAGAAAGGCTTATTCTTATGCTAAAGCATCATTACCGACACTTATCATATTTGGAGCAGAAGATGATCGAACTTTCAACTCTACGAGTCTTTTTGCTGGCTGCTGAGGAAAAGAATTTCAGCAATGCCGAAAAACGCTTAAACCTCTCTCAATCTGCTCTCAGTCAGAACATTCAAACCATGGAGCGGATCTATGGTGTGACATTGTTCGAACGGCGTGGACGCTCAGTAGAACTCAGCGAAGCGGGACAGACCATCCTGCCAATGGTTCAGGAGGTGATACGGTCAGCTCGCATGCTGGAAGATGGTTTCCAAGAGATCCATAACCAGGTGGGCGGCGAATTGTTGATTGGCTGCTCCACATCTGCCGGAAAATATCTTTTACCGATTTTGCTTTCAGATTTTCAAAAGCAATATCCGGCTGTTCATCCGCGTGTGAAGGTGATGGGGCGTGAAAATATTTATGAGCGCTTGCTCAATCATGCCATTCCATTTGGGGTGACCAGCAAGATATTCGAGCACCGCGACCTGGAATGTCAGCCATTATTTAATGACAAGATTGTTCTCATTGTTCCTGCAAACCATCCCTGGGCGCACTATGGCAAAGCCACTCCCGATGATCTGCTGGATCAGCCCGTCATCCTACGCGAAGAAATGTCGGGGACGTGTGAAACCGTAATGCAAAGTTTAAAAAACTACGGAATCACTCCAGATATGCTGAAAGTAGTGATGGAACTGGGGAACCCGGAAGCCATTGAAATGGCAGTGGAACGTGGAGTAGGGATCGCCTTTATCTCTGAAATGGTGGCAGCACGCGGGCTGGCTTTTGGACGCATAAAAAGGTCGAAGTCGAGGACTTGAACTTAGTCGAATGGTTTATATATCACGCAACTTAAGCCATCTGCCAACACGAGCACAATCATTGTTCTGGGCATTTACACAGTCTCAACGTGAGAATATCAATACATCCATATGGGATAGTCTTGTCAATTTTGCGGTCGCCTAGTTATCCGCGCAGACTTTCAAAGAGTCTGTTTCATTCAACGCACATGACGCCGAGGTTTGGGACTTGTAAATGCTGTTATTGCAGGTTTCACGGTAAGCAACATAAGGATAGTCATCAATATCGCGGAGGTAAGACACCAGGCACAGGTGGCTCCGATGACAAATGGTTCCAGAAAAGTAAGGTAGATCGAGAAGAATGTTCCAAACAGGCTCAAAAGGAATAGGGCAATGTTTGCCATGTTTCCTACCTTGCCTTTGGCATAACGTGCCATCAGCCAGGAAACGAGGAGTGCGGTATAACCGATCAGCCCCAAAATTCCAATCGGAAGAATGCCAAAGAGAAGGGCATATTCGCTTTGTTGCACGGTGTTGCAGTCTCCCACGGGTCCGCAGACGGCGGTGGTTTGGGTGGTTTCTACGAAAGTCAAATAGCCTGCCACACCCATGCCAATCACACAGAGGGTTGGAATAACCCAGGTGTTGCTTTCTTTGGGATGCGCTCCGTTTCCCCTTTTTCTAAATATAAAAAATACCCACACGACAGCTGCCAACATTCCGATAAGCACAACAACTGCCAACATGTTCCCGATTGGGTCGCGTGCAAATTGGTCTGCCCAATCGATATTGTTACCTTCATCGACAAAGAATATCCCCGGAGTCATAGTCGGTGTGGGAAATGTTGAGGGAGCAGAGGCAGTACTGGCTGGAGTTTGAAGCGTCTCAGCCTGCGCAGGGAGCGTTTCAGGATCAGGACTCTCCGTTGGTGCTTCAGATCCTGAAGTTTGACCCAAAGCCTGTTGTAAACCAGGTATGGCAGGATACCCCACCCCACCCTGTGCCAGATAGGTTTTTACCAGTTCGGGAAATTTTTCGGGAATGTCGGTTGACCCGATCAAATACATATCATCAATGACGAGGAAGGGAACGCCTGCTTGTTCAAGTTTGAACATTTCTGTAGCAGACAGGAACAACGCCTGACCATCTGGCTGGGTAACGTTTATACCTATGACCTGCAATTGTCCGTCATATTCATCCATCATGGGAAGGATCGTCTGGTTGATCACAAATTCACAGTGTCCACAGGTGGGAGAGTAGAAGAGAACAGCATAGACGACGGGAGGTTCTGCTTGCGCATGAACCATCGAGATAACCGGGATAAGAATTGCTATAAGTAGTGCAAAAATGAGCTTGCGTCCGTTCATTTTTTACTCCGCACTTCCCTTTTGTTACGATTAAGAACATAGAGAATAAGAGCCAATATTGTCAACGTCAGAGGGGCGATAAATTCCATGAATGCAAACATGTTTTCTACTTTCTTTACTCTTCCATTTGGGAAGAGGTTTCAAGGCAATTTTATTAACTTCATAGTAATCTTATTTTCACCAATATTACAGTAACAATAATCATGAATCGCGACTATATACCAATTAATTATTTCTCGAAATGGTGTCACATCTTTGCCATTAAAACAGCCCAGCGTCTGATCAGACGCTGGGCTGTTTTGTGAGATCATTTATCCGCTAATGAGGGAGGGCGGCTTCAAAGATCAAGAGGTCTCCCTGCTCTATCAGGTACACCTCGCCATTGATGACCTATTCGATCTTCCCCTGCAAACAATACACGAAATGCCTCGAATGCTACACACCTGAAGAAAAAAAGAGGGCTGATAGCCGCCGCTTTTTGTTTGATTCATGGTTCAGCTGTGCGCTTCGGGCAGAGCGAAAATTCAACCAATATTTTATGTGAAAAAACCAAAAATAAGTCGTTTTAAACAACTTATTAGTTACAACTATCACAATTAATGTGACAGATTTCACTAGCCCGCCCACATCAGGCTAACTAGAATAGGTTTGTATGTTCATGCGATCATGCGAATATAAGAAAGAAGCCATGCAAATTAATTCGCTCAAACTGGAAGTAACCCAATTGCAAGCCAATATGTGCTCGGCGTTTACAGACCCAACGCGCATTTTGATCATATATGTGCTACACGAAAAGCCGTGCAATGTGACCGAGTTGGCAAACCTGATCGGCATCCCCCAACCCACCGCTTCGCGTCACCTGAAAGTATTGCGAGATCATGGGTTGGTGCAAACCAGTCGTAATGGGGCCACGATCACATACTCCCTTGTGGATGACAGGCTGATCCAATCGCTTGAAATCTTAAGGACCGTGTTGCACGACACGATCACATCAAAAGCAAATTTGATGATTGAAAACAGTTAGGCATTTTTCTCAAACTCTCTCAGGAGAAGACTATGCAACAAAAGAATAAAGCGTTTTTTATGATGTTTGCCGGGTTGGCGATCTTGGTCGCCGTCGGCATTTTTTTGTCCACGCCGCAGGCAGCCAGTGCTCAATGTGGTTCACAAGCTTCGTCTTGTAAGAACTGCCATGAAGCACAAGCTGAAATGCCCGTCAACGCCGATGGAACGGGCTGGCATCAGTCCCACGCCTTCGGTGATTTTTGTTACCTCTGTCATGCAGGTAACAACCAGGCAACAGACAAAGCTGCCGCACATACAGGAATGGTCGCTCCCCTATCGGACGTTCAGGCTGCGTGCCAGCAATGCCATGTTGCGGATTTGGATGCTCGCGCGCAAGTGTACGCGGACGCTCTCGGCATAACCGTCGGCTCGGGGGCTGCGGCTCCTGCTGCGGCGGGGTCTGATCCGGCTCCCGTCAGCGTGGATTCCGCTGTGAGCGCTCCGTCATCCAATTCATGTAACGAAGTCGTGGTGGATGATCCCAACACAATTGACTATGCTGCCAATTATGAAGAGATCGTGCTTGGCAAAAAGCCAACCAATTGGGGCAACATGATTTTGATGGGCATGATCGGCATGTTGTTGGTGGGCGGCGGCGGATTTGTTGTGACCCGTGAGAAATTCATCAACGTGAAGTTTGGCGACACCAAGGCTGTGGACGCTGAATACCCCGCCGATGTGGTGGACATGCTGCCAAAGATCGCTGCATTGAAAGCCGATAAGCGTAAGGCGTTGAACAACGTTTTGGATAACAAAAAAGCGGACAAGGTTCTCGACCTGATGGACGCTGTGACAAAAAAAGATGAGGAGTAAATCATGAATTTTATTTTGAATTACATCCGCAAAGAAACATGGTCGCCGTATGTGGCTGGTGTTCTGCTTGGGCTGGTGGGCATTGCAGCAGTGTGGATCAGCGACAGCCTGCTCGGCGCTTCCGGCGCATTTGAGAATTTAGCCGGGCTGCTCGGACAAGCCGTTGCTCCACAAGTGTTTGACAACATGTATTTCAACTTCATCATGCCGCCTGGAATTACCGTCGGTGTTATTTTGCTGGTGGGCGTGTTCTTCGGTGGGATGATCGGTGCAGCGACCAGTGGCACCCTCAAGTGGGGCAAAAAGACGCTGTCAATTCTGATGATCAATGGAAGCGCGTCTTTGGCGCACAGACCTGGAAGCGCTGGGTACTGGCTTTTATTGGCGCGATCATTTTGGAATATGCGGCGGGTATCGCTGGCGGCTGCACAAGCGGATTGGCGATCTCGGGCGGTATGTTGCTCGCTCCGGCTGCTTTCCTGTTCATTGCCGGAATGTTTGCCTCTGGCATTGTGACCGCATTGGTTATTTATCGCAAGAACTATTAGGAGACTGATATGACAAACTATATCACCGCTCTTGTTCTTGGCGTATTCTTCGGCTTTTCTCTGAATAAAGCCGGACTCACCAAGTACAACAAGATCGTAAATGTATTTCGCTTTACAGATATGGCCGTGCTTCAATTCATGATGACTGCCCTTGTCGTTGCTATGACTGGGCTTTTCGCTCTGCGTAGTTTGGGTCTGGTCACCTTCCCTGCCGTTCCTGCCACGTATGTTCTTGGGAATATCATTGGCGGGTTGATATTCGGTATAGGCATGGCTCTCACCGGATTCTGACCGGGTACTTGCGCTGCCGGTGGCGGCGAAGGCAAATTAGATTACATTGTCCCTGGTTTACTCGGTTTCCTCGTTGGTGCAGTTATTTACGGCTTGACCTATCAACAAGTATTTCCCGCGATCTCTGCGATTGCGAACTATGGCAACACAACCATCCCTGATCTTTGGAATTTGAGTCCTTTCCTGACCATCTTGCTTTTTGCAATGATGTCGCTCTTCCTGTTCTATATGATCGATCGTGCAGGATGGAAGCGCGCTGAAAAAGTTGAAGAAGGCGAGTAATCAGTTATCAGTAAAAAAATACCAGTAAACAGTAATCTGTTTCAAAAAAACTAATTACTGTTCACTGACGACTGTTTACTAATTACTGGCTTCGGAGAAACTATGACAAAAACGATCTCAAGAAGAGATTTTCTAAAAATAGGCGCAGCAGGCGCGGGGGCTTTGGCTCTCGGTCAAATGCTGCCCGCAAAAGTGGCGCAGGCGGCACGCGCGGCGGGACACATCAACGCGGAAGGCGATGGATTTGTCCATAGCATGTGCGAGATGTGCGTGTGGCGCTGCGGCTTGATCGCCAAGATCAAGGAAGGGCGCGTCGTCAAGCTGGACGGCAATCCCGAACATTCGCACTCACGCGGAAATTTATGTCCGCGCGGGCAATCTGGCTTGATGAACACCTACGACCCCGACCGTGTGTTGACTCCGCTCATTCGCGTGGGCAAACGCGGCGAAGGCAAATTCCGTCAGGCGTCATGGGAAGAAGCGCTCGATCTGGTCGCCAGCAAAATGACCGAGATCAAGAACAAGTACGGCGCAGAAGCGATGGTCTTTTCATCCACGCATAATTTGAGCCAGCCGCTGTTCGAGAATCTGCTGTACGGATTTGGTTCGCCAAACTACGGCACGCAGCGCTCGTTGTGCTTCAATGCCATGATCGTCGCCAACACGATGACCTACGGCATGGAAGAACCCGCCCGTATCTACGACGACAAACTCAAATACATTTTGTTGACGGGACGCAATCTGCTCGAAGCGATTTCAACGTCTGAAACACATGACTTGATTATGGCAATTGACCGCGGTGCGAAAGGTGGTCTACCTCGACCCGCGCTACACCAAGACCGCCTCAAAAGCGACCGAGTGGCTGCCCATCAAACCCGGAAATGATCTAGCCTTTCATTTGGCTTTGCTCAACATCATCATCGGCGAAAAGTTATACAACCGCTCCTTCGTTGAAAAGAACACGGTCGGCTTTGACGAATTGAAAAAAGAAGTCAGCCGCTACACCCCCGAATGGGCTGCGCCGTTGACTGGTATTCCCGCTGAAACCATCACACGCATTGCGCACGAATTTGCAGACGCTGCTCCTCATGCACTGGCTCACAACGGCTGGAGAACATCCAATTTCGTAAATTCATTCCATACCCAACGCGCCATCAGCATTTTGAATGCATTGATGGGAAACTGGGATGTGGTCCTGACCGAAGCAGGCGGCGAAGAAAGCGGCGCGTTGGGCGCTCCCCCACAACCTGCCTACTCTCGTATTTCTGCCTTGCGTTTGGACGGCGTACCATGGAAGTATCCGGTTGTACCATTCAAGATCGGCGTATTTCAGGAACTGCGCGACAACATCGTCAGCGGCGACCCGTATCAGGCGCATGGCTGGTTCATCTCGCGCCAGAATCCGATCATGTCCATTCCTGATCGCGGCAAGACAATCGAAGCCTTTGGCAAATTGGATTTCATCGTCACCGTGGACATCGTCCTCAACGATACCGCATGGTTCTCCGATGTCGTTCTGCCCGAAGCCTCCTATCTCGAACGCTACGATCCGCTCCTGCCTGTTGGCGATAAAGTTTTCCTGCGCCAACCTGTGATCGAACCGCAGGGCGAAGCCAAATCTGCTTTGTGGATTTACAAGCAGTTGGGCGAACGTCTTGGACTCGGCGATTTCTTCCAATACGAAGATGAAGAAGATTACATCCGCCAGCAGCTCAAACCGCTCGGCGTCACGTTGGAAGAGGTCAAGGCGAAAGGCTATGCCGAAGCACCCGAAGCACCTCACAGCGGAGAAAGCAGCGAGAAGACCTGGAATACTCCCAGTGGAAAGATCGAGTTATTCTCCGACACGCTTGCCAAAGTCGGCTTCCCTGGTGTCCCCACTTGGGTTGAACCGCCCCAGCCTGCAGAAGGTCAATTCTTCCTGCTGACAGGCAAGATCGCGACCTCCACCCAGTTTGGGACTCAGAACAATCAATTGCTTCACAAATATTCAGAAGAACCGCGTATGTGGATGAACGCTCAAACCGCCGCCAAGCTTGGTCTGGCTACCGACGACTGGGTCGAAGTCACAAGCGAGATTGGGCAGATCCACACACAATTGCTGGCAACGCAAGCCATCCGCCCCGACTGTGTTTACATGACCCCAGGCTATGGACATCTGTCCAAAGGTCTGAAAACAGCCTACGGTGTCGGCGCGAGCGACTCCGCTCTCCATGTCACCTATACGGATCCCATCAGCGGTGGACAAGCGCTTAGCCAGACTTTTGTAACGGTCAAAAAGGCTTAGAGGTATATTATGGCTGAAATTCATTTATCACGCGTATCTCTTCGACGCAACACGCTGTATTGACTGCCGCGCCTGCATGGTGGCTTGTAGTGTCGAGAACAATATCGACATGGACAAGACCCGCATTTGGGTGGCTGGACGGCGTTACAGGGACATTCCCGATCTGCAACGCGGCACAATGGTCTATCACTGTATGCACTGCGAACATCCTGATTGTATGTCGGCGTGTCCTGTGGGTGCGTACACCAAAGCGGAAGATGGTCCCGTTTCCTACAATCCCGATCTGTGCATTGGCTGCCGCTATTGCACGAGACGCCTGCCCGTTCGGCGTGCCGCACTTTGACTATGACAAAGGCATCATCGACGGCGTTTTCATCGACAAATGCACCTTCTGCCCACAGCGCATCTACAATGGACAGGAACCCGCCTGTGTCGAAACATGTCCCACTGACGCGCTCGAATACGGTGACCGTGACGAACTCATCGCCAAGGCACACGAACGCATCGCCGCACATCCCGATAAATATATTCAGCATGTGTATGGTGAGCATGAAAACGGCGGCACGTCGTACCTCATCATCTCACATGTGCCGTTCCAGGATCTGGGCTTGCCTGCCATGCCAGAAACACCCGTCAACGAAGTCAGCGAAACAGTGATGGAAATGACCATTCCGTTCGCACTCGGCCGTTGGACTGTCTTAAGTGTGCCGAGCGGCGGGTAAAGAAACACCAGAAGAAAGAAGCCGAACAAAAAAAGCAGAAGGCATCCAGTAACTAAATTCACGCTTCCAAATTCTTGCATTGGCGTTTCTGCGCTGGTACTGATCGCGCTCATGGGGATTGCTTCTCAGCGCAATGGCTCGCTTGCCTTCGCATCGGCGCCATAAGTGACCTGAGCTATTCCTACCGGGGCTTCTGGATCAGCTTCGACCTGTCCACGGGCGTGGTGATCTCCAGCGCGGCGTTTCCTCTATGGCAGGAATGTATTTTGGGCATCAAAGAATTTCAACCCATGCCGTCCCTCGTCCTCACGGCTTTGCTTGGCTAAGCATTATGGTCGCCATTGCCCTGCTCGTGGACCTTGGTCAGCCGTTGCGCATCTGGTACATGATGATCCACTGGAATCACACCAGCGTATTGCTTGAAATCGGTATCTGCGTGATGAGTTATCTCACCGTGCTTGCCATCGAGTTTGCGCCTGTGGTGTTGGAAAAATTCCCGAAATTGCATCATATCGCACATCTCATTCACAAGTTCATCATGCCCTTCGTCATCGTTGGCGTGGTACTCTCCACCTTGCATCAATCCTCCCTCGGCTCCCTCCTGCTCATTCAGCCGACCAAACTGCACCCGCTCTGGTGGACGCCAATCCTACCGATCATGTTCTTCACATCCGCGCTCACGGTTGGCATGGCAATGATCATCTTCGAGTCCTCGCTCAGTTCGCGCTATTTCAACGCGGCTTGGAAACTCATCTGTTGGCAAAACTTGCCAAAGCGCTGCCGGTCGCACTCGGGGTTTATGCACTGATCAAATTTGGTGAACTCGCCGTGGCAGGTGAACTCGGTCTGCTTTTCACCAGCGGAATCATGAGCGTGCTCTTCTGGGCAGAGATCCTCATCGGTGTGGTCACTCCCATCGTGTGGTTCTCCATTGAAAAGAATCGCACCAGCCCCAATGGTCTGCTCACAGGCTCGATCATCGTGCTCCTCGGTATGATCCTCAACCGTTTCGATGTAAGTTGGTTCGCGGTCAAGCATCCCGATCCGCTCTTCTACCTGCCGACCTTCATGGGCAACGTGGACTACTTCCCCACCTTCCCCGAAGTCTCCGTCTCCATTGGCATCTTTGCCGCAGGTATCATGGCATTCGGATTGATCGCCAAATTATCCCCGTCTTCGAGGATGAACATCCGCAGCCGCCCACGCAGGCGATTAAAGTCAGCGCCTCTTTCTTAATCGAGACCTGATTCTGTTTCATCAGGCATTGATCTACACTAAGACACACCTCCCGCCCTGAACATCCAGCGGGAGGTGTTTATAAAAA